>CAZKYR010000204.1:0-2727 GCA_964557035.1 uncultured Bacteroides sp.
CGCCCTGAGCCGCGATCGAGTGAGCGCGACGGGGAGAGTCCTGGATGCAGAAGTTATATACGTTGAAGCCCATCTCGCCGAGCGACGAAGCGGCTGATGCGCCTGCCAGGCCTGTGCCTACTACGATGATGTCGAGGTGGCGTTTGTTGGCGGGGTTGACGAGCTTTTGGTGAGCCTTGAAATTGGTCCACTTCTCAGAGATGGGACCTTCGGGGATTTTTGAGTCTATCTGATACTCGGGGAGAGCCGAACTCTCGATGTCGGCGAACTCGTGCATGATGGGGGTCGAGTCGATCATCCCTTCGAGCTTTTTCATGTCTGCCATATCTCAGTGTGGATTAATTGTTATTGTTATTTGCATTGGGGCAACTCTCACATGGTGTGACGCAGTCAGCGCATTTGTCACAGCCGTCGGGGCAGCAGGTGGCGCAATCGGCGCAACCCTCGCACTGAGCTACGCAAGCCTCACAAGCGCCGGCACAGGCAGTCTCCTCTACGACGCAGAAGCCACAGTCGCCTTTGCAGTCTGCACAGGCAGCCTCGCAGCACTCTGCTTCGTCAGTTGAGATTACGCAAGTCTCGCAGCCCTCGAGCAGCGGGTTGCACTCGGGGCAGTGAGCCTTGACGGTGAAGGTGGCAGCCTCGGCGATGAAGAGCAATACAACGATTGATGTCCACCAGCAGGCGATTGTTTTCACACGCTTCATCCACACATCATTGTTCCAGCCAACAGTCTGCAGCATCGACCAGAAGCCGTGATTCATGTGGAACCACAGTGCGACAAAACCGATGAGGTACACAACGGGTGTCCACCAGCTCGAGAACGCGAGCATGATGAAGCTCCAGCCGTCAGCCGGGTTGATGCCATCGGCATAGGGCAGCTCGGCAATCTCGACCAACTGCATCTTAGCCCAGAACTGGATGAGGTGCACAATCAAGAAAGCGAGGATCACGATGCCGAGCACAAGCATATTCTTTGACGACCATTCAACCTGCTTGGGAGTAGAAGTCACGCGATAGCGATCTTTGCCACGTGCCTTGCGGTTTTGGACGGTCAGCCAAACGGCATAAAAAATGTGCAGCACAAAGCCGGCAGCCAGGATGAGCGTGCCAATCAATGCGTACCAATTGGCGCCCAAAAACTCGCAGACCAAGTTGTAAGCCTGGGGCCAAAACAGCGCTACACCGTTCATCAGAACGTGAAATGTAACGAATAGGACAAGGAAGGCTCCGGTCAATGCCATCACAAGCTTCCTGCCTATAGATGAGTTAGTTAACCACATAGATGATTTGTTGTTTAATTATTAATTGTGTTTGTGTTGTTGTCTGTGTTGTCGCGCTCCCGACTGGCTGTGATGAGGGTTGGGTGCGCTTTCGCGGTATTATTGCACAAAGTTACGTCAAAAAAACCATCTTCACAAAAATTAAAGAAAAATTTATTTATTTAAGCTCCTTTCGCACTATCTTTGCAGCATCGTTTGACACTTTCAACCCCCGACGGCATGAAAAAATTAGTAATTTTTGACCTTGACGGCACTCTCCTCAACACAATCGACGATCTCGGCACCGCGTGCAACCATGCCCTTGAGAGCAACGGCTATCCGATCCACGACATGTCATCCTACCCCTTCATGGTTGGCAACGGCGTGAGACGGCTGATCGAACGCGCGCTTCCCGAGAGTGCCCGCGACAAAGACACCATTGACCGTCTTTTGGTCGACTTCAAGCGCTACTATGACGAGCACGACCATGACCTGACATTCCCCTACCCCGGCATCCCCGAGCTTCTCAATGATTTGACACGCCGAGGCATCAAGGTAGCCGTCGCTTCTAACAAATATATCGCCGCGGTCGAGCGGCTGATGCGCTACTATTTCCCCGACATCCCCTTTGCAGCCATCGAGGGACAGCGCGAGGGAGTGCCCGTAAAGCCCGACCCCTCGGTCATTTTCGAGGTATTGTCCACCTCACCCACACCAAAAGCCGAGGTGCTCTATGTCGGCGATTCGGGCGTAGACATGGAGACCGCCCGCCGCGCATGTGTCGACTCGGTCGGTGTCAGCTGGGGATTTCGCCCGGTCAGCGAGTTGCGGGCCGCCTACGCCGACATCATCGTCAACTCCCCTGTCGAGATACTCGACCTGTGCGACTGAGAGCCTGACACAAAATCTGATTTACAATAAATGATGCCCGACACACTACATGCCGGGCATCACTGTTTATGTCAAATTAAACAAGTTCTTAACTAAAGAAGGCCAGGATCAGCGCCTGGGCTGCGACAACTCGCAGGAACATCGTCAACGGATAGACTGTCGAGTAAGCAACAGCCGGGGCATCGTTGCCGGTCGAATTGTTGGCATAGGCCAGCGCAGGGGGGTCAGTCATGCTGCCCGACGACAGACCCATGATAGTGAGGAAATTTATCTTGTAATAACCGCGGGCGATTATGCCGACAATCAGCAGGGGCACGAACGTGATGATAAAGCCCCAGATCACCCACCACATGCCGGTCTCGTTGAACACCGTGGCTGCAAAATCTTTGCCCGCACCGATGCCGACCGATGCGAGGAACAGGCAGATGCCCAATTCGCGCAACAGCAGCGACGCCGACGAGGATGTGTAGGTCACCAACTTGAATTTGTAACCAAAGCGGCTCAAAAGGATGGCGACAACGAGAGGTCCGCCGGCCAAGCCGAGCTTCATGCCAAATCCGACATTGATCGACCC
>CAZKYR010000205.1:0-2714 GCA_964557035.1 uncultured Bacteroides sp.
AAAATTCGCCTGTCGAGTTGTCACCCTTGAGTACACAGCTCGGATACTTCCACGTGATGGCCGAACCGGTCTCGACCTGTGTCCACGATATTTTGCTGTTGTCGCCGCGGCAGAGTCCGCGTTTGGTTACAAAATTGTAGACGCCGCCGCGACCCTCGGCGTCACCGGCATACCAGTTCTGGACGGTTGAATATTTGACCTCGGCACGCTCCTCGCATATAATCTCGACAATGGCGGCGTGGAGCTGGTTCTCGTCGCGCTGCGGCGCCGTGCATCCCTCGAGATAGCTGACATATGCGTCGTCGTCGGCCACGATGAGCGTGCGCTCAAACTGGCCTGTGCCCGAGGCGTTGATGCGAAAGTAGGTCGAAAGCTCCATCGGGCAGCGGACACCCTTGGGGATGTAGACAAACGAGCCGTCGGAGAATACGGCCGAGTTTAGCGCGGCATAAAAGTTGTCGCGATAAGAGACCACTTTGCCCAGATATTTGCGCACGAGGTCGGGGTAGTCCTTGACCGCCTCGGAGAATGAGCAAAAGATGATGCCCAACTGCGCGAGTTTCTCGCGGTGTGTTGTCTTGACCGACACCGAGTCCATCACCGCATCAACGGCCATCCCCGAGAGCGCTTTTTGTTCCTCAAGCGGTATGCCGAGGCGGTCAAACGTCTTGAGCAGCTCGGGGTCTACTTCGTCGAGGCTCTTGGGCCCTGACTGTGCTGAGCGCGGAGCGGCATAATAACTGATGGCTTGGAAATCTATGTCGGGGATGTTGAGATGCGCCCACGTCGGAGGTGTGAGCGTGAGCCAATAGCGATAGGCATCAAGCCTGAATTGCAACAGCCACTCGGGTTCTCCTTTTTTGGACGATATGAGGCGTATCACCTCCTCGTTGAGACCGACGGGGATGATGTCGGTGTCTATGTCTGAGACAAACCCGTATTTATAGTCTCCCTCGACAATCTCTTGGGGGAGGACTGTGGCGTCGGGCCGGTCTTTTTTATTTTCGTCTTGTTTACTCATTTGAAGTATTTTCTTTAGAGTTAACGTTTTGAAGGTCTTTATCGTTTAATGCAAAGTCAGGTAACTCTGACACTCCGATGCCGCCGAGGATGTCAGGCGCGAGGTCCATGACAGCTCTGACAGCGCGTCCGTCCGAGAGTTTTGACTTGTCAGGCAGGTTATATGAAGGGATTAGAATGTTAATGAGGTTGAACAGCAGGCTCAGTCCGAGCATCCATTCAAAGAGACTGAAAATTGCTCCGGCGATGCGGTCAATCGGTGTCAGATGCAGCGTCTTGACGACTTTGTGCAAGATGATACATAGATATTTGACACCAAAATATGCGAGGATGAAGATGGCAATGTTGACGACAACATTGTTGACATAGATGTCGCTTGCCGACGATGCCTCGCCGTCAGTGAGGAGCGCGTCAGAGATCAACGGCGTGAAAAGACGGCAGGCAATGATGCCGGCAACGATGCCGCCGACCGAGCCGAGCTGTCGGATGATGCCTCGGCTGATGCCAAAGAAAACCGATGCGATGAAAACTACTAATATGAGAAGGTCGATAGCACTCATGCAATCATCATTATATCAATATATCAGTCCGTTTTTGTTCTGCCGGCTGAGGTAGGTCATGCGATTTGTAATCCATTTCTTAAAATTATTGCACAGCGTCTCGTGTTCAAACGAGGGGAGTACATATCCCCAGCCGCGGTAGACAGCCGATTCGGGCCATAGCAGGCCGTCGATCTTTGCCGATGGCTCGATGAGTTGTTGATACTCGTCAAACCATTTCATCAACTCGGGATATATCTCTTCTTCAAACTGTGCAAATCTTTTTTTATAGGCTTCTTTGAAGGCGGATGTTTTTGCAAGAGCTCTTAAGAATGAGTGGGGATTGAGTGACGTGGTGTATGACGGACGCGAGTATCCGTCATCGTCGTTCGGTAGTGCGCGGTTATAAGCGATGTCAAAATCCCATACAGGACCGAATTTATATTTGTATTCGTCGCCAAGAGCTTCTTTGTAGATGTACACGCTCTTTGGGTGATAGAGCTCACAATTGGCGTTGAAGTTGTTGATCAGAAAGAAGTCGACAAATGAATCGAGGTCAAAGCCGTCAAAACCGTGGCCCTCTTTGACTGCTTTCTCGGCGAGGTTAAAGTCATCTTGCCACAACGCGAGACGCTCGGCCTGGGTGAGACCCTCAGGATTGTCGTCAAAGAGCTCGTCAAAGTCGGGGTCTTTGACCATGACAGGCAAATTGTAGGCGTCTGACTTAAATTCGTAGGGCTCATCAAACTCGGTGCTTATTTCAAATAAGATGCCCGTCTCCTCATCGATGTCAACCGACCCCGAATTGATGCCGATTTTTTCGGTCAGCAGGTAAGCTCCCTGCGGGTGACCGTTGACATAGACGTTGCATGGCACAGTGTGGTTGGTGTACTGCATGCCGAGCATCTCGGCCATTTTGAGCGTGAGGGCATTGCGCATCAGCGATTCGTCGAGATAGTTTGCCAACAACACATAGCTTTTTGCTTTTTTGAAGCCGAAGAGCGATGTCTTTTTTGAGAATTTGAGGCGCATCGGTTTTTTGGGGGCGTGCCAAGTTGAGTTGCCGCGACCCTTGACCGAGGGGGTGAGACCGTCAACATCGTCAAACATGCCGTTGCCGGCGATGCTCAGACGTGTGGCGAGATATAGCTCTTT
>CAZKYR010000206.1:0-2691 GCA_964557035.1 uncultured Bacteroides sp.
CAGATGAAGGGAAGACAAAACCGTATTCCTTGGCGTGTGAAACGATTTTTTTGAAGACGTCTTCTTGTTGAGCCATAATAAGTTATGTATAAATGAATGTGATAAATCGGGGTGTTTAGGGCGCGTGTCGCGGGTCGGCGCACGCCTTAGACCTGCAAAGATACAAAAAAATCACACGGTTGTCAACCCCCCGGCCTCGATTGTTTGCCAGGGTGTCATTTTGGCTCGGGGCGGAGGGGATAGCTGTTGCGCGACTGCTCAAATTGCTCGGGGGCGGCGAGATTGTCGCCGGCGATGTCATATGTGGCCAATTGCGTGGGGGTGACGCTCTCGGCTACCGGCGGCAGAGTGCCGAGCCGGGTTGCATCTATGCCAAAATGGGTGTATAACGAATTGAGCACCTGCACGGTGGCGCGTGTCTTTCCCTCGGCCGAGTAGCCGGCGATGTGCGGTGTGCGTATTGTCGCGCGCTCATACAGACGGCGGTTGATGCCGTCAGGCTCACCGACCCATGTGTCGATGACGATTTTGTCCGGTCGGTCGCTGCGCAGTAGTGCCTTCTCGTTGACAATCCCTCCGCGGGCCGCGTTTATCAGTGTGGCATCGGGTCGCATCAGCGACAGCTCGCGTTGGTCTATCATGTTGTATGTCTGATGCTTGCCGCTTCGTGTCAGAGGCGTGTGCAAGGTGACGATGTCGGCTTGGCCAAGCAGTTGGTCGAGCGCGACAAACTCACCCTCGTCGCCACGCTCGGCACGCGGCGGATCGCACAAAATCGTCCGCATGCCCATCGCACGCGCCCATCGGTCGACGATCGAGCCGACATGTCCCACTCCGACGATGCCAAGCGTCAGCCGCTGCCAGCTCTCGGGGTGCAGTGTCAGGATTGCCGACAGCACATATTGTGCCACCGCAGGGGCATTGCATCCCGGTGCGTTGACGGCCTCGATGCCGTTGGCTGCACACCACTCGGCGTCGATGTGGTCGAGCCCGATGGTGGCCGTCCCGACAAATTGCACGCGGCTCCCCTCGAGCAGAGTTGCGTTGCATAGTGTGCGTGTGCGCACTATCAGTGCATCGGCCTCAGCCACAGCTTCGCGCGTCATCTGCGGCGCACTCAGGCGGGTGAGGCTGAATCGGGGGTCGGCAGCGAGCGGCTCAAGGCCGGGCACGTTTGCGTCGGCGATGACGTTTATAGGACGAGGTTGCATGTGTAGAGTACGAAATATATGGCAAAGATGCTGATAATCGGTATGTAGGCTTTGCTGTTGTTGACGGTCGAGAAGTAGTGTCCGGCCTGAAAGGCTGACAGTGTCGCCAGCAGCGGCATATAGGTCAGCAGGTGAGTGAAGTCGGCGCATATCAGTACGATAGTCCACAGCGTCAGCGCCGACAAAAAGCCGTAAAACGCTCTCACGCGCGCATTATACGCGATGACCTTGAAGATGTTGAGTGTCATGAAGGTCAGTCCAATCAGTGCCGTCACGCCGATCGACGCGAGCGTCAGCAACGTGCGGTCGCCTTGCAGTGCCTTGATCACACTCACGAATTCGGGCAACCTGAAGTCGCTCGGGTGGAGCACGTCAAAGCCCAACAACAGCCACACCGGCGTAATCAAGCCGATCACGGCCGCCAATAGCGTGCGTGCCCCGAAGATGCGCATCTGCACCGTACCTAACAGCAGCACAGGCAAATATAGCAAAAAGGCATATTGACACAGTGAGGCCAGGGACAGCCCGAAGAACATCAAGAACACACGGCGCTGCATGCCGCTGCGTGTGCCGAACGTCGAGAACATCACAGCAGTGATGATCCACATCAGCAGGCACATCAGTATGCCACCGTTAAACCGGCTCTCGAGTGTCGGGGCAGACATCATCGCCGCCATGAACAGCGCCGACGGCAACGCACTGGTCGACCTCAGGACATTGAAGATTTTGTTGACCGAGATGATGAGCAGGTAGATGGCCGACACCGTCAGCAGGCCGGCTCCCAGCGAGAGCATCGGCGAGTCTGCAAGCCATTGGTTGGGCGACGGAATGCCAAAGCCAAAGTCACCCTCGATCGCAAAGGTGTCACCTCCCAGCCACGCCACCACGGCGGCTAACAGGCTCACGGCCAGCATCAGGTGCGACCACCGGCGCGAGTGGAGATAGGATGTGACACCGCGTGCTGTCATTTCATCAGGTCGCGGCCGATGTCACGGCGATAGTATTTGTCTTTGAAGTCGATGCTGTCGACAGCCTCAAAGCTGGCCGCCAAAGCGTCAGCGATGCTGTCGCCATACGAGCTGACCGCGATCACTCGGCCACCCGAGGTGACTGTCCGGCCATCTTTGAGTGCCGTGCCGGCGTGGAACAGCACAGTCCGGTCGGTGACCTTGTCGCCAAAAGTGATGGGGTACCCTTTGGCATAGCTGCCCGGATAGCCACCCGACACAGCCATCACGGTCACCACCGTGCGCGGGTCGATGTCGAGGGGCAAGTCACCGAGGTCCCCCTCGGCGGCAGCCTTGAGCAGCGGCAGCAGATCAGAGGCGATGCGGAGCATCACGACCTCGGTCTCAGGGTCGCCCATGCGCACGTTATACTCGATCACCATCGGTTCGCCGCCGACGTTTATGAGGCCCAGGAAGATGAATCCGCGATATGTTATCTTCTCCTCACGCAGGCCGTCGACGGTCGGGCGGAT
>CAZKYR010000207.1:0-2677 GCA_964557035.1 uncultured Bacteroides sp.
TCTTCAAGCAAAAGCGCACAGGCTACCGTGGCATCGACTTCATCTGCTACAAGTTCCGCACCATGCGCGTCAACGCCGATGCCGACAAGGTGCAAGCCACGCTCGACGACCCCCGCAAAACACGTGTAGGCGAATTTTTGCGACGCACCTCGATCGACGAACTACCCCAGTTTATCAATGTCTTCAAGGGGGACATGTCGGTGGTCGGGCCTCGCCCGCACATGCTCAAGCACACCGAGGACTACCGCAAACTCATCTCGCAATACATGGTGCGGCATCAGGTCAAACCGGGTGTCACGGGC
The DNA here is from genome assembly GCA_964557035.1 of uncultured Bacteroides sp. Lineage (GTDB taxonomy): Bacteria > Bacteroidota > Bacteroidia > Bacteroidales > Muribaculaceae > CAZKYR01. The sequence continues at coordinate 303 of CAZKYR010000207.1, forward strand.
TGGGCGCAGGTCAACGGATTGCGCGGCGTCACCGACCAGCTCTGGAAGATGGAATCGCGCGTCAGCCACGACGTCTGGTATATCGAGCACTGGAATTTTCTCCTCGACATCAAAATCATTGTCATGACAGTCCTCAATGCCCTCAAAGGCGAAGAGAACGCCAACTGATTCACACGCACGCCAATGAGATGCCCTAACCACATACACCGGCACTGCTGCCTGCTGAGGTTCATCATCGCGCTCGTCCTGCTGTCATGCACGGCTCCGGCGTGTCGCGTCAGCTACAAGCTCAACGGCGCCGCCATCGACTACAACATCTATCACACGATCAACATAGGGCAGTTCCCGATCCGCTCGGCTCTGGTCTATCCTCCCCTGCAGCAGACCTTTGAGAACGAACTGCAAGACTACGTCATCCGCAACACCCGCCTTCAGATCGTCGACGGCGCGTCAGACCTGCAAATCGAGGGGGAGATCACCGGCTACAGCCTCTCTCCACAGGCCGTCGGGGAGGACGCATACGCCACTCAGACACGACTGACTATCACCGTACGTGTCAGATACACAAACACCCGCGAGGAGAACAAAGACATCGACCAGTCATTCTCGGCCTATCGCGACTTTGACGCCTCACAGATGCTCACCGATGTGCAAGACGAGCTTTGCCAACAGATTTCAAAAGAACTTGTAGACCTCATCTTCAACGCCACACTCGGCGACTGGTAACGCGCAACATGACTAACAACAACGACATAAAAGCCAAACTCAAACGTCTCACCGACACCGGGGCACCCCCGCTGACGCTCCCCGAGCTCGAGTGGTGGCTCGCAACATACCCCACTTTCACCTTGCCGGTGATCATCTATCTGCGTCAGCATGGCGACTCAATCCCCGCCGACCGGCGCGCACGCCTCGAGGAGCACATCACCCTCAACTCCCCCTCGATGTCACCCGTCTTCGACAACAGCGCAGACATCAACGAGCCGTTCTATCCCCCCACGCCCAAAGCCGCTACGCCCGACACCGACACCACTATCGACACATTCCTCGACCGATATGGCTCAAACGACCCGGCCGAGACATCACTGCTCGAGCGTCTGATTTTCAACCCCACGCCCGAATACTCACAGCAGCTCGAGGCTGACGACACTCCGCGCGAGGCTCCGGTAGCCGGCTCGCAAGACGACCTCATCGACCGCTTCATCGCCTCACATCCCGACAAATCTGACATCCGAGAACAGACCGACCGCACACCCGCGACACAACCCCCGGCCACGCCTCAACCGTCGCCCGAGCCAAAACCCAACATGGTGACTGACAGCGCGACAGAGAGCGCCGAGCCGTCGGTGGCGCTCAGTGAAAGCCTCGCCCGGATATATGTCAAACAACGGCGTTATGACCGCGCACTTGAACTTATAAGTCAATTAAGTTTGAATAATCCAAAAAAAAGTGTTTACTTTGCAGACCAATTGCGATTTCTCTCCAAATTGTTAAAAAATCAAGAATACAAAAACAACAATAAATAACACTTAAAATGCAAATAGTATTAATCGTACTGACCGTACTGATTTCAATTCTCCTCATTTGCGTCATCCTGATTCAAAAATCAAAGGGTGGCGGTTTGGCATCAAATTTTGCAGGCTCAAACCAGATTATGGGTGTTCGCCGCACAAACGACTTCATCGAGAAAGCGACCTGGACACTCGCCATCGCCATTGCCCTCCTCGCCATCATCTCATCTATCACCATGCCCAAAGCAGGTGCTGACTCAACACTCAACATCGCTCCCTTTGAGCAGACTCAAGGTGCTGACTTTGGCACCGAGGCCGCCGCTACCACACCTGAGACACCCGAGGCTCCCTCAGCCAACTAATTAAATATAAACGACATCGCGATAGCCACGGCTCACAAGGCCGCGGCTATTGACGTATAGCAAATGCCCAAATTTCACGCCTGCCATAACACCGGTCACGACGCGCCACAGCTAATATGCCATCATACGGCGTAGCACTCTAATCATCAGGTAGATAGTAGGGACGCACGGCTCGTGCGTCCGATTGCTAATCAATGCGTTAGCGTAGCTAACGAATATAGTAGCCGTGGGCGTAAGCCCACGGACAAATGTCCCACCTCACGTCACACGACCAATTTATTGGTCGAATATTATACACCAACAATTGTGATTGTTCGACCGATAAATCGGTCGCAAAATATTGTAGATCATTTTATTCCGTGGGTTGACACCCACGGCTACGTCATTCGTTGGCTACGCCAACGCACTCAACTGATTGATTGCCAGCCGGACGCACGAGCCGTGCGTCCCTACACCCTCCGGGTACGCCCCTCATTTAATTCTTATTTGAACCGCATTGCAC
>CAZKYR010000208.1:0-2668 GCA_964557035.1 uncultured Bacteroides sp.
AGAGGTTGTGATATTCGCGGGCCTTGAGGCCGTTGTGGTGCACAAAGTTCTCGGGGTGTTGCTCGGGCTCGCCCAGGTCGCCCCACCAGCCGGTGATGCCCATGTCGGTCAGCTCTTTGTAGCGCTTGGCCATCCACGCGCGGGTGTCGGGATTTGACACGTCAAACATGCCACCCTCGCCGACCCAGATTTTCACTTCGCCCGGATTGCCGTCGCTGTCGGGTGTTAGCATCCCGTGCTCGGCCAGATAGTTGTAGTTGTCGAGTCCGCGGCCGTTGCGCAGTATGAATGGCTGAGAGATCGCCACCACGTTCACGCCGTCAGCCTTGAGTTTGGCGAGCATCCCGGCCGGGTCGGGCCACTGCTCGGGCTCCCATGCAAGGCGTCCCATATCCTCCTCTTTGCCATACCAATAGAGGTCGAGCACCAGGCCGTCGACCGGATACCCCTCGCGGCGCAGTGTATCGACCACGCCGAGCGTCTCGTCCTGGGTGCGGTAGCCATATTTTGAGGTGATGTAGCCTAATGTCCAGAATGGCGGCAGCGCCTGATGGCCTGTCAGTTCGGCCAGATGCTCCACCGTGCCGGCAAGCGTGCCTCCGCCGTCGACAAAATACCATGTCACCGGGCGCGGTGACTCGGTGATGTACTGCACCGGGTTGGTCAGTATCAGCTCTGAGGCCGCATAGTCGTCAAACAGCAGCGCGTAGCCCTGTGATGACAGCACCAATGGCATGGTGATGTTCATCTGCGAGATGCGCGGGTCGCCCGCTCCGTAGCCGTATGTCGGACGGTTGTAGTTGACCAGCGTGTCGCCCGCCAGATTGATGCGGTGGCCACGCTCGCCGCCGCCATACCAAGCCGCCTCGGGTGTCGACGTCGTGATTGAGAGCGAGCGTCGCCCGTTGGTGATGTTGCGCACACCGTTGTCGCGCACGCTGTTGCCGCGGGCATCGGTGATGGTCAGACGGCCGTCGGCGTCAAACGCCGCCGTCAGGCCCGACGGCAACACCAGCGACGACTCGGTCACCGAGCCGTTGACTGCCTGTGGTGTCAGCACCGTGGTGCGCGAGGGTCCGGCCTCGGTCTCGCCGGGGGCGAGGTTGGTGATGCGCAGTATGTGGTCGTTCATCGCGGTCACGGTGACGTTGTTGCCGCTGAGGGTAGTGGCGGTCAGTGAAGTGTCTGAGGCGTGAGCCGTGAGAGTGAAAGCAAGTGCGATTGATGCTAAGGCTGAGAGCTTTGACATGGTTGAGACTGGGGATTGAAGGTATTAGGAGAAGTGTTCGGCCATTTTGCGGATGGCATAGTCGGCCGACACGCGGCGATAGAGGATGTCATACACCCCCTCGGCAATCGGCATCGCCACTTGATAGCGGGCGTTGATTTCGTGGATACATTTGGCGCCGTAGTATCCCTCGGCGATCTGTTCCATCTCCATCTTGGCGGCCTTGACCGAGTAGCCGCGTCCGATCATGGAGCCAAAGTTGTGGTTGCGCGAGAATCGCGAGTAGCTTGTCACCAGCAGGTCACCGAGATACACTGAGTCGCAGATGCAACGCTTGCGCGGCGACACCGAGTTGATAAAGCGCTCCATCTCGCGGATGGCGTTTGACACAAGCATCGCCAGGAAGTTGTCGCCGCGTTTGGCGCCATGCACGATGCCGGCGGCGATGGCATACACGTTTTTGAGTACGCCGGCATACTCGATGCCGTTGACGTCGTTTGAGATGATGACGTGCGCGTTCTTCCCCTCGATGCAGTTGCCCAATGCCTGTGCGCGGTCGAGGTTGTGACATCCCACGGTGAGGTAGCTGGGGCGGTCGAGCGCCACCTCCTCGGCGTGACACGGACCCGAGATGACCAGCACTTTGTCGGGTGACACCCCGTAGCGCTGCGACATGTAGTCCGATATGAGCATGTTGTCATCGGGCACAATGCCCTTGACAGCCGACACCACCGCTTTTGACGAGATGTCGACGGTGAGCTTGGCGAGATGGTCCTTGAGATAAGGCGACGGCATCACCAGCAGCAGCGTGTCGCACGACTCTGACACATAGTTGATGTCTGACGAAAACTCGATGCGGTTGACATCAAAGACCACGTCGGTGAGGTATGCGGGGTTGTGCGACAGACGTTTGAACTCCTCGATGCGGTCATCGCGACGCATATACCACGTGATTGATTCGCAGTTGTTCAACAACAGGCGAGCGAGTGCGGTAGCCCAGCTGCCGCCACCCATCACCGCGATTTTACCGGGATAATTCATGGCTCAATAGATTAGGTTACTGTTTAGCAGCGGCGATCCACTCCTCTACATTCTGCAGGGTGAGACCGCTCAGGCCGAGCTTGTATTTTTTGTTGACACCCATCAGGTCCTGGTGGAGCTTGCCGGGGCGGTCGGTGGCAGCCAATGCGGCCACAGTCAGCACGCCCGCCTTTTGCAGCGGGGCTACCCACTCGGCGGGCACACCCACGGCCTCAAAGGCCTCGGCCTTGTCGCGCGGCGTGACCTTCTCGGGGCGCATCTGGGGGAAGAACAGCACCTCCTGGATGGTCGGGTTGCCGGTCATGATCATGGCCAGACGGTCGATGCCCATTCCCATGCCCGAAGTGGGGGGCATGCCATATTCGAGGGCGCGCACAAAGTCCTTGTCAATGATCATCG
>CAZKYR010000209.1:0-2666 GCA_964557035.1 uncultured Bacteroides sp.
CAGGTATTCTTTCTCACCCGGATGCTTTGCCTCCAGGGCGTTCATGATATTATTGATATCCATATCAAAAAATTAGATTTGGTTAGGTTGTTTTCGTGCCGCAAAATTACAATTTTAAATTTGAATTATCCCAAATTTATGCCATGATTTTTTTAAAAATTTTAAAAATATTTGTTTCTGCGGCTGACAACGCGGTTGTGGCACGGTCTTTGTCATACTTTTTGCGTAACTTTGCATCAAAACAGACACGATGAAACAAAATGAAATAAAACGTCGCGCAACCGAGGTGCGCTCTCTGTTGGCCGCACGACGATATGACGAGGCTTTTGTCAGGCTTCATTCGCTCGCGGGTGATTTGTTGGCCTTTGAGTTGGGCGACGAGGTCACGTCGATGCGACGCACCTATCGCTATATGCTCGAGTATGCTTTGCGCGGATCGGCCGACCCGTCGCGACGTCAGTTGCTTGAGTCGATGGACGAGCGGGCGTCGATGATTCTCGATGTGTTGACTGTCATAGGTATGTCGTCTGAGACGCCTACGCTTTATTATAATGTGAAGCGCTATGAGGATATGCAGGCACAGTCGTTGACGGCGCTTATTGATCAATATGTGCGTCAATATGATGCCATGTCGCCGCTAATCGATCAGACAGATGACACTGCGTCTGCAACACTCGAGCTCGAGCGTTTGGCATCGCGTATTTTTAATCGACTGTGGGTTACATTGCCGCTGACACAGGGTGAATGCGATGCGATCAGCGCAGCCGTTGATTCGCAGTCTCTTCCCCGTTATTTCAAGATATTGCTGTTGTCGGCATTGGCCATGTCGCTCAATGAGTTTTTTGACGCGGCAAAACTGATGCTTTTGCTCGACGTGTATGAACGTGCAGGTAACGAGCATGTGGCGGTGACCGCTCTTGTCGGTCTGCTAATGGCCATGAACCGTCACCGCGAGCGCGTGGATGCTTCGCGACAGATCGCCGATCGCATCGCATCGCTGCGCGAGACCACGTCGTGGACTGCAGACGTACACACCGTATATCTCGAATTTATCCGCACTCGCGACACCGAGCAGATCGAGAATACCTTCAAAAATGATATAGCTCCTAAAATCAGTAAAATAACTCCCGACATCAAGCGGTCGTTTGATGCGGCATCTGACAGTGATGCAGACTTCAATCCCGAGTGGGCCGAATTGCTCGACAAATCGGGTATCTCAGATAAACTCAAGGAGCTCAACGAGATGCAAGAGCAGGGCTCGGATGTGATGATGTCCACTTTTAAGATGCTTAAGACCTATCCGTTCTTTAACGAGATTTCAAACTGGTTTTTGCCTTTCTATGACTCTCACAGCTCGTTGACATCGCTCGACAAGGATTTGATGCCAATCGTGGAGATGATGACTTCATCACCCATGTTGTGCGACAGCGACAAGTATTCGCTTGTATTCTCGATCAAGACTATGCCCGAGTCACAAAAACGCATGATGGCATCGCAAATGAGCGGATTGCGCGAGTACAGTGAGGAGGCTCGTTTGTCCGAGCTCGTGACGGCCAACACCACACGCCGGCAGATTGCCAACCGTTACATTCAGTGTCTCTATCGCTTTTTTAAGCTTTTCAGGCGCAGCGGCGAGTTTGCCGACCCGTTTGACGGCACATTCAATCTGATGAGGGTGGGGCAGCTGCGTGCTGACCTAAGCGATGCTGACAGCCTCAGGCTGATAGGTGAATTTTATTTTGCTCATCGCCAATGGGAAGACGCTCTGGCTGTGATGTCGCTTCTTGAGCAGACAGATGGACGCACGGCCGAGCTTTACCAAAAAATGGGATACTGCTGCCAGAAAATCAACCGTGAGAGCGATGCGCTGACCTACTACAAGCGGGCTGAGTTGCTTGCCCCCGACAGCCGCTGGCTGTGTAAACGCATCGCCCGCAGCTATCGCGCTCTCCATCAGCCCGACAAGGCTATTGAATATTACAAGCGTCTCGATGTGATGACGCCCGATGATTTCAATACGACAATGGCGCTGGGCTCGCTTTATGTTGAGACGGCCGACTATGAAGCCGCCTTGCAGATGCTCCACAAAGCCGAATTTATCAAGCCTTCATCTGCCCGCCCGTGGCGGCCTATTGCATGGGTGGCGACAATGACCGGTGACCTCGCAAAAGCACGCAGCTATTATGAAAAAATTGAGGCGTCGGGCGCAGATGAGACCGACTGTCTCAACATTGGCCATCTATGCTTGCTCGAAGGCAATGTGAAAGATGCGGTTGCACACTATCGCACGGCCATGACGCTTGGAGCCAAAGGTGTTGAAGCATTTTTGACAGAGTTGGCCGCTGACAGCGATATGCTTGTCGAGCGAGGTGTTCCCGGCGATCTCCTTGCCATTCTTCCGGACCTTATCCGTATGCAAGAGAGTGATGGCTGACATTGTAGACATAACTATTATTAGTGTGTATTTTTAGGATACCAACGACTATATTCATGCTGAAGTCTTGGCAAGTGTCAGAACCGGCGTTTGAGGAATATAGGAGTTTTTCATTGACTTATGCTTGTAAAAAAAACTGTCACCGTGCCGCCGAAGCGGTCGATGACAGTTTTTGAAGCGTGACTCCTACAGGATTCAAACCTGTAACCTTCTGATCCGTAGTCAGATGCTC
>CAZKYR010000210.1:0-2633 GCA_964557035.1 uncultured Bacteroides sp.
GGGGTGGGGTATCTCGGTCACCCATTCATCCCAATGTTTATACATCAGGTCGTCAACAATGCGACCGGTTGCCTCAGGCAGGTCGGGGTAAACATCTTGTGCGGTGCGGGTGTACTTGACTTGCGAAATCATCACCACTTTTTTCTCGTCGGGTGACAGCACAAAGCCGTCGATGCCTTTCTCGATGTTTGTCACGGCGTGGCGGTCGGTGCCGTCGGCGTTCATCACATAGAGTTGTGGTTTGCCTTCTCCTTCCGAGGTGATGAAAGCGATGCGTTTGCCTCCCTCGATCCACACAGCATTGTTTTCCGAACGCGGGGTGCGTGTGATGCGTGTCAGGCCGGTGCCGTCGACATTCATCACATACAGGTCGCGGTTGCTGCGGTTCTGTTCAAGGCTCTCATACGAGATGCCAAACAGCACTTTCTTGCCGTCGGGTGAAACAACGGGGCCCGATACTGAGCCGAGCGATTCGAGAGCATCAATAGAGAAGATGCCGTCGGTCGAGACAAATGTCGGTTTGTCGATGAGTACTTCCTCATCGGCAGCAGCCGCCGGCAATGCGGCTCCGAGAGTCATTGTCATGAGTAATGGTGTGATTAATTTATTCATAAATGTGATATTAAAATTTAGGGTTTACTTTCTTTTTCCGCTTTTGGTCGGCTTACCCGTCGGCCTGTTGTCAAACAAATCGGCAATCAGGTCGGGACGGTGAAGTCGCTGCAATGACCGCGTGATCTCTTGGCGATAAGTCTTGTCATACCAGAAGAAATACTTGCGTTGCGCCAATTTTTCTTCGGGCGTATGTGCGGTATACACTTTTTGGCCCGTGTAGGGGTCATAGCCCGAGTAATAGATCTCGGTAGCCAGAGTCATCGGTGTCGGCGTGAAGTCTTGCACCTGTTCGAGGTGCATGTCGAGCCGCTTGGTTTTTACGGCCAGCTGCGCCATGTCAATCTCACGACACCCCGGATGACTCGAGATGAAGTAGGGAATGATTTGCTGCCGCAGTCCTTCGCGACGGTTGACATCATCAAATATTTTCTTGAAGTCATAGAACAGGTCAAACGAGGGCTTGCGCATCAAGTCGAGCACCGGCTGTTCGGTGTGTTCGGGCGCCACCTTGAGACGGCCGGACACATGTTTGGCGATCAGTTCGCGATTGTACTCGCGGTTGACCTTGTCGATGGCCTCCGTGCCGGTGTGATGCATAGACAGGTCATATCGCACGCCGCTGCCGATAAACGATTTTTTTATGCCGGGCAGCGCGTCGACCGTACGATAGACGTCAAGCAACGGCCCGTGGTCGGTGTTGAGGTTAGGGCAGACGACAGGGTGAAGGCACGATGGCTTGACACACTTTTTGCACACATCTTGATTTTTGCCACGCATTGTGTACATGTTGGCCGACGGCCCTCCAAGGTCGCTTATATATCCCTTGAAGTCAGGCATCTGTGCGACGCGTTTGACCTCGTTGATGATAGACTCCTTGCTGCGCGAGGAGACAAACTTGCCTTGATGGGCCGAGATGGTGCAGAACGCGCATCCGCCAAAGCATCCTCTGTGCATGTTCACCGAGTGCCTGATCATGTCGTAGGCCGGAATGTGTTTGCCGCGATAGCGAGGGTGGGGCAGACGGGTATATGGCAGATTATATACGGCATCGATTTCGGCTGTCGTCATCGGGGGATACATCGGACTGACGCGCACTACATGCTTGTCATCGTAGGCTTGCCAGATTGTTGCGCCGTGCATCATGTTGCTTTGCTGCTCGATGTGCTTGAAGTTCTCTGACTGCTTGCGTTTGTCGCGACGACATTCGTCCCACGTGTTGAGAATAATGTTGTCTTTGTCAGCCGCAGGCATCTCGGAGATTGGCCTGATCGACACTGTCTGGGGCACGTCGATGATGTCGTCTATCTTTGCCCCGGCGCTGAGCCGCTGTGCTATCTCAACGATTGGTCGCTCCCCCATGCCATAGATGAGCATGTCAGCCGGTGCATCGACCAATATCGACGGCCGCAGGCGGTCTTGCCAGTAGTCATAGTGTGACAGACGGCGCATCGACGCCTCGATGCCCCCGGCAATTACGGGTACATCGGGGAAAAGCTCTTTGAGTATCTTGGAATATACGATTGTCGGATAGTCGGGCCGTTGACCATGTTTGCCGCCGGGGGTGTAGGCATCGTCGCTGCGGAGACGGCGAGCGGCTGTGTAGTGATTGACCATCGAGTCCATCGCTCCGGCCGATACGCCGAAAAACAGTCGCGGACGGCCAAATTTTTTAAAATCGCGCAAATCATCCTGCCAGTTTGGCTGTGGCACGATGGCCACACGATACCCCTTTGATTGCAGTACACGTCCAAGAACAGCCGCCGCAAACGACGGATGATCCACGTAGGCGTCGCCGCTCAACAGCACTATGTCGACATAGTCCCACCCCAACGCTTTCATCTCCTTCACTGAGGTCGGGAGATAATGCGTCACCGGTGGCAACTGCAGCGGTTCGGCTGGTTTTAAGGCGGTTTGCGGACGTCTTTGGGTCATTGTTTATTTTTTAGCAGATCTTCCATTTTGAGAATCTCGTCGCGCAGACGGGCAGCCTCCATGAATTCCATATTTTTGGCAGCCTC
>CAZKYR010000211.1:0-2628 GCA_964557035.1 uncultured Bacteroides sp.
ATCACGTTGACGAGCTCTGAGCCGAGCTGGGTGGCAAGCCTGATGCGCTGACTCTCACCGCCCGATAGCGTGGCCGAGGCGCGGTTGAGCGACAGATAGCCCAGACCGACATCAATCAGGAATTTCAGTCGGCTGCGTATCTCTTTGAGTATCTCGTGCGCGATAATACGCGATGTGGGGCTGAGGCGGTCCTCGAGACCCTCGCACCATGCCAGCAGGTCATCGATGTCGAGTCGCGACAGCTGTGCGATGTTTTGTCCGTCGATGAAGAAATGCAACGCCTCGCGATTGAGTCGGTCGCCGTTACATTCGGGGCAGACGCATTGCGAGTAAAATTGGTCGCTCCACTTGCGCGCCGCCGAGTCTGAGTCGTCGGTCTGCTGCAGCTCGATATACTTGATCAGACCCTCGTAGGTCGACATGTAGTTTGAGGTCGAGAGGGTTTCGTTCTCAAGTTTGAGACGCTCGTTTGTGCCGTTGAGAATGTCGTCAAGGGCCTCCTCCGGGAGGTCTTTGACAGGTGTCTTGATGTCGGCCCCGTGACGCTTGCAGATGGCATCTATCTGCCAGAAAATATAAGAATTTTTGTATTTCCCGAGTGGGGCGATTGCACCCTGATGAATGCTGAGCGAGTCATTGGGAATGATTTTGACGCGGTCGATAATATTGACCGTGCCGAGACCTTTGCATCGCGGACAGGCGCCGTTAGGCGAGTTGAACGAGAAATTGTGGGGCGCGGGCTCGCGGTAGGACAGACCGCTCTCGGGGTCCATCAGCGTCTGGCTGTAATAGCTGACGGTGTCGGTGTCGATGTCGAGCACCATCATCTGTTTGTCTCCTTGCGACAGTGCTTGTCCAACCGACTCACGCAAGCGTTCGTTTGCGGTGGCAGTCACTTTGAGCTTGTCAATGACCAGTTCGACCGAGTGGTTTTTATATCGGTCGAGTTTCATGCCGGGTGTGATGTCGCGAAGCTCGCCGTCGGTGCGAACTTGTAGAAAGCCTTTTTTCGCCAGATTTTCAAACAGCTCTTTGTAGTGTCCTTTGCGGTTGCGGACAACAGGTGCAAGGATGTATATGCGATGACCTGCATGGCGTTCGAGAATGAGCTGCACGATGCGCTCCTCAGTGTATTTGACCATGGGGAGGCCGGTGATGTAGCTGCGTGCCTCACCCACACGGGCAAAAAGCAGTCGCATGAAATCGTACACTTCGGTTGTGGTGCCGATGGTGCTTCGCGGATTGCGGTTGACTGTCTTTTGCTCGATGGCAATGACGGGCGACAACCCCGAGATGTGGTCGACGTCAGGGCGTTCGAGTGCCCCCAACATTGAGCGGGCGTATGACGAAAAAGTCTCAATGTAGCGACGTTGTCCCTCGGCATATATTGTGTCAAAGGCGAGAGACGATTTGCCGCTGCCGCTCAGGCCTGTGATGACCGTGAGGGTGTTGTGTGGTATGGTGACGTCGATATTCTTGAGGTTGTGAACTCGTGCGCCGATGACGTTGACGGCTTCGAGTGGCTGTATGATTGTGTGTTTGAGAGAGTTATTCACTTGTTGTTATCGGGTGTTATCCAATTGTGGTTATATACTGTGTGTTTGGTCTTTGACCTTAGAAGAGCGTTGTCGTCGGCCGGCAACAGCACCTGATAGGTTTTGCCCGATTTATTCGGGAGTGATTTGGCGCGTATCCAAGGGTTGAGCTCGCGCAGGGTGGCATAATTTGAGCCGTTGTTTTTTGCCCAACCGGCCCAATCGTCAATCGTCTCGCTGACTTCTATTGTGCGTGTGGCGATGGGGTAATAGAGCTGGTCGGCATCAATTGCAAAGCCATAGTGGCGCGGGTCTTCCATGATGAGTTTCATGGCGAGAATGCGGAACATGTAGCGCGATGTCTCGTCAACCAGATAGAGGTCAAACGCTGAGTCGGCCTGTTGTGAATCAAGTTCCTTGGTGATGCGTCCCATGCCACCGTTGTATGAGCATGCGGCCGACTCCCAGTTTCCATATCTTCTGTAGGCCGATTTCAGCAAGCGACATGCGGCTTCGGTCTCTTTGACCGGATTGAACCTCTCATCGACATAGTCATTCACCTCGAGCCCGTATTCTTTAGCGGTCGCGGGCATGAATTGCCAGATGCCGGCTGCCTTTGCGCCTGAGACGGCACGAGGATTGAGGTAGCTCTCCACGCATGCCAGGTATAGCAAATCGTACGGCACTCCGTTGGCCTCAAGGATAGGAGCCATCATGGGAAAATAGCGGTTGGCACGTTTGATGGTGAGCAACGTGTTGCCGTGCGTATAAGTCATGGACGTGAGTTCGCGATCCATACGCTCGTACATGTCAGCTCGGTCAAATTCAATCGTCTGGCCGGCAAATTTCATTTTTGCGGGGACTTCGGGATTGGCGACAGCCACCAAAATCGGTGAGGTGGGCGATGCATAATCGCTGTGGTCGCGCGCAGTGCATGTGCATACAGCTGTCGACACTGTCAGGATGAGTATGAGGTTGCGTATCTTTTTCATTCTGTTGGTGTTTCGCCGGTCATGCCGGTCTTATACTTGATGATGTTCATTTTCGCACCGGTTTCAGCGTGTTTCTTGAAATGCCCTCTGCCTGTTTCGTC
>CAZKYR010000212.1:0-2619 GCA_964557035.1 uncultured Bacteroides sp.
GCGCATTCATGGCGATGAGGTCCTCAAATGTCGAGGGCTTGAGCTCGCGCAGATATTTTTGCATGCCGGCCGACTCAAACTGGAATGTGGCGGCGGTGCGTCCCTCGCGGTAGAGCTGATAGGTCTTGGGGTCGTCGATGGGGATGGTGTCAAGGTCGACATCCTCACCGCGCGTGTCTTTGATGTTGCGCACGGCCTCTTTCATGATGGTTAGGTTTTTGAGACCCAGAAAATCCATCTTGATGAGACCTGTCTCCTCGATGACGCTACCCTCGTATTGCGTGACTAAGAGCTTGCCCTCGATTTTGTCATCGGCAGTGCTGACCGGCACCCAGTCGGTGATCGGGTCACGACAGATGATGACGCCGCAAGCGTGTACACCGGTGCCGCGAACATTGCCCTCAAGTTGCTCGGCATATTTGAGCGTCTCGCGCAGGACAGGGTTCGGACTCTCGAGCTCGGCCTTGAACGACGGCACATACTTGTAGCAGTTTTTGAGCGTCGGTTTATATTCTTTGCCCTTCTCGTCGGTGGGCATGTGTGCGGGGATGAGTTTGCACAGGCGGTTGCTCTCTGCCAAGGGCAAGTCCTCGACACGAGCCACATCTTTGATGGCCATCTTGGCAGCCATTGTGCCGTATGTGATGATGTGAGCGACCTTGTCTTCGCCATATTTCTTTGTGACAAAGCGCAAGACGTCGGCACGACCGTCATCATCAAAGTCAATGTCGATATCGGGGAGGGATATACGGTCCGGGTTAAGGAATCGCTCAAACAGCAGATCGTATTTTATCGGGTCTATCTGTGTGATTCCAAGACAATAGGCCACACACGAGCCGGCGGCAGATCCACGGCCGGGTCCAACGCTGACTCCCAACTCGTTGCGCGCTGCGTTGATGAAGTCTTGTACGATCAAAAAGTAGCCCGGGAAGCCCATGGTCTTCATGATGTGCAACTCAAATTTGATGCGTTCTTCGAGTTCGGGGGTCAGTTTTTCGCCATAGCGGCGATGTGCGCCCTCGTATGCGAGTTTGGCCAGATAGTCAGCCTCAAATTTGATGCGGTAAAGCTTTTCATAACCGCCGAGTTTTTTGATTTTGGCTTTTGCATCCTCTTCGCTCATGACCACGTTGCCGTTCTCATCGCGAGTAAATTCGTCAAACAGGTCTTTCTCTGTCAGGCGGGCGCGATATTCCTCTTCGGTTCCGAAATCGGCCGGGATGGCAAATGTCGGCATGATGGGCGCGTGGTCGATTGAGTAAGTCTCGACCTTGTCAAGAATCTCTAACGTATTGCGAAGTGCCTCAGGGATATCCGCAAAAATTTCGTTCATCTCGGCCTGAGTCTTCATCCACTCTTGCTTGCTGTACAACATGCGGTCTTCGTCGCTGAGCTTACGGCCGGTTGAGACGCAGATGAGGCGCTCGTGTGCCTCGGCGTCACTTTCGTTTACAAAGTGTACGTCGTTGGTGCATATGAGCTTGATGTCAAGTTCGCGGGCGATCTGTATCAATATCGGATTAATCTCCTCTTGACAGCGATAAGCCTCGTGATTGGCGTTTGGCGTGGTTGGCTTGTGGCGTTGTAACTCGATGTAGTAGTCATCGCCAAACACATCTTTATACCATTTGGCGCGTTCGCGGGCCTTGTCGATCTCGCCGTGGCGGATGAAGTGTGGAAGTTCACCTCCGATACAAGCCGAGCAGATGATTAATCCCTCGCAGTGCTCTTTGAGGGCATTGCGGTCGGTGCGCGGGTGAGAGTAAAAACCCTGGGTCCACGAGTCTGATACAATTTTTATGAGATTCTTGTAGCCCTTTTGGTTTTTTGCGAGCACAATCAGATGTCGTCCGGTGTCGCGTTTGTCGGTGTGAGTAAACCGGGTGTCGTTGGCCACATACATCTCGCAACCGAATATCGGTTTGAAGAATGTACCCTTCAGTGCTTCTGCCTCAGCTTCTTTGGCCGATGCAGTCGTCTCGTCTCCGCCTGTTCGTGCCTCGGCGGCTTCGTTTGTGAGAGCCTTGATTTTGTCCTTGACTTTACCGTTTTTCTTGTTGACATAGTTAAAAAGTTCCTTGATGCCGAACATGTTGCCATGGTCGGTCAACGCCAGGCCGGGCATGCCGTCAGCGATGGCCTTGTCAACAAGTGCCGTCACCGAAGCCTGACCGTCAAGAACCGAGTATTGACTGTGGACGTGAAGATGGATGAAGGGTTCCAAGATATTCCTTTATATTTATGTGTATGTTGTGGCGTGTATATTTTATGTGTATGTCGCGGCGTGCGCGGCCGCCAATTCAGGCTCAAAGTTAAGCAAAAAATGAGACGCGTGCAAGCAGAGATGGCATGTAAAAAAGTTAACGAAACATAAAGACTTTTTTTAGGGCGCAGAAAGACGCCGATAATGAGGTGCTTTGAAAACAAATTTCCCTCAATTTTTTTTCAATGAAATATGATCAGAGGTTTTCGATAGTTGCCGGCATGTTTTATAACATATTTTTAACATTTGGTAAGTATCATGATTATAGGGAGTTGTGTGTTAGGTGGGCAAAAAAGACGCAGAAATGAGTAAAAAATATCGAAAAATATTTGGTCGGTTCGGGGGAAATGTCTAAC
>CAZKYR010000213.1:0-2615 GCA_964557035.1 uncultured Bacteroides sp.
CCAGAGGACGTAAAATTGTAGTGCGGTAACCACACAGCATCCTGACACAGAATGAGGCTGCGTCCAAAACCTGAACTGCACCCCAAAAGTTAGACACAAAACTTTTGGAGTGCAGTTCAATTTTGACACAGCAGTTTTCTTTTTCGCGTATTTCCTTGGCAGCGTGTCAATCAGAATGAGAACTGTGCCATTGCACCGACACGCATCGCATGGCTCTGCTGCATGTCGGCGTTGCGGCGAAATCCGAGATTATATTCTGCTCCGACCTGGATGCGCGCCGTCAGGTTGTAAAAAGCGTTGACAGCTACATACATGCCGCGGTTATAGCGGTCGCCGTTGACCGGCTTGTCCTCATAGAGGCGTGACGCGCCAAAGGTGCCCGACACAAAAAACGCCGGGGTGAAATTGTATTGAACGGCTGCATATCCGCCAATGGCTCCCGGTGCATACATGCGTCCGGGCGTGTCAAGTTCGTTCACCAGGTCAAGACGCCCCGTGAGCCAGTCGCCACCAAGCCCGGCATAGCCCTTTCCGCCGTTAAAACAGCCGTAGAGAGTGATGTTTTTGGTCGGATGGTAGACTGTCGTGAGCTGAACGCCCCAGCCGGTGATGTTGTGATTGCACTTGCTGATGAGGTCGCGATAGGGGAGCGAACGCACGATGCCCGCCAGGCGTACGTGACTGTTTGCACCGAAGTCATATTGGCCTAAGATGGCAAAGTCGGGGATATACTGAGTGACGTTTTCGGTCTCTCCTGCGATGTAATCAGCACTCGCTTGCGGCGTCTCGATTGACGCGCCAAGCGTAAAGTTGCTCTTTTTGAACTCGTGCATCCAGCGCACCAACACTGACGTGGCACTCATCTTGCAGTTGGGCCCCGAGGCATCCACGGTCGAGGGGAGTGCTGTCGGGTCACTGAACGTTGAGGTTGCATAGCCTATCGTCCAGTCGTTGAGGACTGCGTATGCTTTCTTGAGATGGAAGTCGCGCGCCGAATAGCCGTTGAAGTTGGCCTCAATATAGAGTTGATATTCGCCCAATGTCCGGTTTGAACCGATGACCCTGAAGAACAGCGATGTGCCGGCGGGCGTTGTGCCAAACGCTTTTGTGCGCGCAGGGTCTTGATGCATCGGTATGAGATAAGGAGCGAACCCCGGGGCCGGGATGACATTGCCCCAGTCATAGTAGGCACGCATGCGGACACAGCCGCCGATTCCCATCGCGAGCGTTGCATCCCTGCTCATGAATGTGAAATAGGGTGCCTGCGGGTCTTGCACATGGCGAAATTGGTCGGTGTAAAAACGCAAAATCAGCTTGTTGATTGAATCAACCGAGGCTTTCTCACCGTCGCCAAAATAGATTATCTGACGTGACTTGACGACCGAATCAGTCATCGCATCAGTCAAATTGACTCTCTCCACACTCTCGTTGGCTGCAGCTATGCCGCAGAACATTGCGACGCTCGCAAGCGCGCATATCACTCGTTTTGTTCTCATAGATAGTATAGTTGTATATTCAAAACAAGTCCCCGCACAGTTTGGTTCAACCAAAATGCCGTCATGAGTGTTGTATTCTCAAACAAGAGTCATATGAAGAAGATCACACTCCTCCTTGCCATAATCGTTACGTCAGTCTGTTCGGCGTTTGCCCAACGACCTGCCGGATTGTATCTCTCATTGGATGACAATGAGCTTGAGCGGACAATAGCAGTCGATGAGCCGGTCACAATCACCGTCGACGCGACAGCCGCCGCCGACATCGAGCTTTATGTCGGCGATGTCACCGGACGGCCTGTTGCATTGGGCCGCCATGTACGTCGTCTCGATGGCAAGCTGAAGTTTGACAAGCCGGGAGAATATGTCATCATAGCGTATGCCCGCGGCAGCCGTGGCGCGCAGGCAATCGCCTCTGAACGAGTCACTGTTGAGCAAATTCAGACAGATAGCGCGCCTCGTCTGACAGCTGACGCGCGATAGCACTCACCTTCGCGTCGTCGTCAGCGACAAATCGCAAAGCGGTCTGCAACGCTGAGTCGACCGAGATTTTAGACATATTCATCAGATTGAACACAAGCCGCAGTGCGCCGTAGCGTGCTGCGGCGTTGCTTTTGGGGTCGTCGAGTATATGTCCGGCCAAGGAGTCGGCATAGTGCAAGTGGCGCAGCAGACGGTGACAGAGTATATCGGCGACTTCAGCCGACTGCGCCTCGGTGAGCCATTGGAGAGCCTCGTCAATCTCGATCGCGTCGCGCGGCATCATCGCGGCCGCTAACAGCTGACTCTCGCGCGTCGACTTGTTGTCATGCAGCCGGCGTGCCAACTCGGCATCGGGGCCAAACATAGCGGCCAATTCGTCAATCTGCGGGAGGTTGAGTCCAAAGATGATTGCGAACGGAGCCGCGCCCGAGCGTCTGAGCGTGTCGGCGAGCTGTCCGTTGCGACGCGCATACATGGCGCGTTTCACTTCTTGCATTTTGTTGAAATCTGTCATGCGTCAATTTTGGTGCAAATTTAAAAATAAATTCGTAATTTTGCAGTATGGATCAATCACAACGACACAGCGACTCTCTTGTCATCATCCCGACATATAACGAGTGTGAGAATATCGCGGCTATC
>CAZKYR010000214.1:0-2604 GCA_964557035.1 uncultured Bacteroides sp.
ATGCCGCGTAAATAGGTGGGGCGCTGGTCGGATGACAGTATGATCTGACGTTGATTGAGTCGCAGATGATTGAAAATGTGAAAAAATGCGCCTTGAGTCTTCTCCTTATCAATCAAATCCTGAATATCGTCAATAATCAATACATCAATCGACTGATAGAAATTGATAAACTCATTGATTTTACCGTTGCGAGATGCCACGGTGAATTGGCTCTCAAACAATCGGGCATTGATATACAGCACGCGCATGTTGGGATTGTGCTCCTTGATGCCGATACCTATGGCTTGTATCAGATGTGTCTTGCCAACTCCGGTCGGCCCGAATATAAACAAAGGATTGTATGTACTTGCTTTGGGATTGTCGGCAATCGCTTTGCCGATAGTGCGGGCAAGCTTATTAGACATACTCTCACAATAGTTGCCGAAGTTGTAACGTGGATTGAGCTGCGAGTCAAAAGTCTCCTCGACTTTGGTTTGGAAAGGGTTGGGAGGCTTGATGCCCGGCTTGATGGCACCCGACGGATTTGAGCTGCGCATATTCACGCCCGTATCGGTCTGCCCCTTGACTTGCTTATAATGAAAGTAGAGCGTTACATTCGAGCCATAAACACGTGCGATGGTACGTGCAATGAGATTGGCAAAGTTGTTCTCAAGCATCTCGATAAAATAAGGAGACGGGACGATGAGAACAAGATTGTTATCGTCAAAGCTCTTTGACACCACTGGCTCAAACCACGACCGGAAATGATCGTCAGAGAGATTATCGCGAAATATTTCAAGACATCGATTCCACAAGTCTACATGACTTGTGGCTGCAGTCGTTGATATTTTAGATACTTCTGTCATACGGACATCAAGATATTAAAAATTTGGGGAAACAGAGAGAGGGAATGGAGTCCGCAGACACGGCCTGACCGTTTTCTTTTCCGATGCAAAATTCCAAAAAAAAATCCACATAAACAAATGAACAAATATTTGGAATTTTAACAAAAGGCGTAACTATCGTGAGTATTAATAGTTTAACACAAGCACAAAATTTCGCTTAAATGTTTACTATACATTTTTATCGCATATTATTAATATATAATTATTTATACAATAACAATCAAGTTTTACTTAAACACCTCCTGATCTAATTGCGACAGTGTGAGGCCGGCTAATTACGGCATTTTCAGCGCTATTTCAAAATATTATTTTAGAACACTCTATTTAGAAACATTCTAAATTCTCAAACTTATCTACACCATCATCCTGAAGAGAGACTTTGTTTCAAGAATTTGTTGCGCGCGGTGGTGTCTGACGCATACAATTCGAGAGTCTGTCCCATGAATATCGACATTGGAATCATCGGACAGACTCTTGAAAATGCACAGGGATTCGCGCCCTATTTAACGACGCTCGCGAATGAGTCCCAGGCGATAGGCTCTCAACAGGTTCTTGAGGTCTCTGACCTGAAGTGCGAGCTCTTTGCCTTTGTCTGTGTCGCGCACCATCAACCGGTTGGAGTTAAACTCTTGAAGCACGGTGTTTGAAATGATATCTTGTCCCTCCTCAATCGCTTTTTGTTGCGACTCAAACGGCTGATGTTGTACCAACTGCAAACCGCGCGAGTGAAAAACAAGCGTATAGCCCGCAATGCCTGTCTCGTTTTGATAAGCGCGCGAGAATCCGCCGTCAATCACCAGGAGCTTGCCACCGGCCTTGACCGGGACCTCGCCTTTGATAGTTTTGACCGGCACATGGCCGTTGATGATATGCGACCCGGTCGTCGGCAGACCAAACTCTGTGAGGATGCGGTCACACACCTCCTCGTTGTCCTGGAGACGGTAGTAATTGCCTTTAGCCTCATGTCGTGCCTCTTTGTCGGTGAGCAGATAGCGTTCAAAAGTCGCCATCTTAGCCTTGTCAAACGAGGGCGAGTCAGGTCCGCACCACAGATACCACATATAGTCAATCGCATAATCGCGCTCGGCGTCCGATTCATCCTCTCCCCCACGGCAAGCCACCTGCACAAGACGGTCGAGCCGGTCGAGCAACGCGCGCCCTGAGAAATACTCGTCCATCACCTCCACACGCTTGAACGATCCATCATCGTTCATCGGTATCGATGCGTGGTACATCAGATTGTTGTTGCGTGCCAGATAAAACGATCCGTGAGTCAGCAAGAAGTAGATATGCTTGGTGAGTTTCTCATTGTCGATGAACAATGCGTGCAGATAATCGACTATCGAACGTTCCTCGTCAGTGAGACGATAGGGATCGGCCGGGTCTATGGTTGGGAATATCGAATCGATCAGCGGGTAGTGCTTGCCGTCAATCTCCACAGTGCCATCGGCAAAATTTATTTTGTGAAGCAATTTGCGCGACGACATTTTGAATTTGGGATGACGGTCTATGATCTCACCCTCAAGTTTCCACTGTATCACGGCAATGGCCTTGTGCATCTGTGCGATGATGCGCTGCTCCTTGGCCGAATAAAACCGAGTGGTGTTTTTTGTCTTGGGCATAAACACTGACAAGTCCTCTTGCGTGTAGGTCTCCATCGCCATCGTGGCAAGCGGCAGCAAGTTGATGCCATAACCTTTCTCGAGCGTCTCAAGGTTTG
>CAZKYR010000215.1:0-2597 GCA_964557035.1 uncultured Bacteroides sp.
GTTGCGCTATGACTCGCCGTTTCACCTGTTGCTGGCGGTGATACTGCCGGCACAGCGCACCGCCAAGCGTGTCAACATGGTTACCCCCGAACTTTTCAGAGCCTTCCCGACGCCCGAGTCGCTGGCGGCTGTCGAGCCCGACGAGGTGTTTGAGTATATCAAATCAATTTCATATCCCAACAACAAGGCCAAGTCGCTCGTGGGAGCGGCGCGTGCCCTGGTAGAGCGTTTTGACAGCCGTGTGCCATCTGACCGCGAGTCGCTGATGACAATACCCGGGGTCGGACGCAAAACGGCTAATGTGATGTTGGCTGTGGTGTTCGGCCAACCCGCCATGGCTGTTGACACGCATGTATTCAGGGTGAGTGAGCGCATCGGCCTGACAACGAGCGCCAAGACACCCCTTGACACCGAGCGCACCTTAGTCAAGTATATCCCGGACGACATCGTCCACAAGGCGCACCATTGGCTCATCCTGCATGGCCGATATGTCTGCAAGGCCCGCAAGCCCGAATGTGAAAAATGCTTCCTGACCGACTTGTGCAGGTATCATCAAAAAAATAACAAGGCATAAAAATGCGATGCGGTGTAATTTTTCGCCGCATTTTGCGTCTATACGGGTATGTCAGTCAAATTATCATATAGCAAGTGTGATTTCAATCAGCTGCTGAGTGAATACTCGGGGTTGGTGTCAAAAATATGCTATATGTATGCGACCGATGGCGAGCATTTTAAAGATCTCTATCAAGAGTCACTCATCAACCTCTGGCAGGGCATAGGCAAGTATCGGGGTGACTCATCCGTGTCAACCTGGGTCTATCGGGTGGTGCTCAACACGTGTGTCAGCTACTATCGACGCAACAAGCATCATCTCGGCTCGATGCCTCTCGATGCCATTGCCGAGCCAACGGCGGCGGAGGATGAACGCAATGATGACCTGAAGATGCTGTACAGCCTCATTTCGCGTCTGGGCAAGCTCGACAAGGCTCTCATCATGTTGTGGCTCGACGAGAAATCGTATGACGAAATTGCCGCCATCACCGGTCTGACCAAAAGCAATGTCGCCGTCAGGCTGAACCGCATCAAAAAACGGCTGACAGAGATGAATAACACACTAAATCCTTGATGTTCAAATATTGATGAACTATGAACTTAGAAGATTTGAAATCAAAATGGAATAATGCCAAGGTTGACGCACCTATCGATTCGCACAGGTGTGACATCAAGAATATGCGGTCGGCACAGCAAAATGCGGTCTCTATCATCAGGCCTACGGTCATAATCGCTTTTGCCATGGCGGTCATCATCTGGGGCTTTGGTAAAGATGTGCTTCCGATGAGCGTCGGGCTCAAGGCCGCCTACTCGGCTTTGCTGATTGTCTTGGGCGCGGCAAACTGTTATGTCATTCACGAAATCAACAAGATAGATTTGAGCATGATGACAGTCAGGCAGGCATTTGAGGCAAATGCCAATGTGATTATGTTGCGTTCGCGTCTCAAATTGGCAGGCATCATTCTTGCAATCCCCGTTTTTGCATTCATGCTCTACGAGCTGTGGCTGTTTGACGCGACGGTTATCGGAGCGGACGGCATAAAATATACATTTTTAGGGGGCTGCGCCGGCGGCGTCGTCGGCTCGATCTGCGGGTTGAGGATGGATCGCCGCATACGGGGGTATCTGCGCGAAGTGCAGCAGATGCTGCGCGATGAGCTCGGAGAAGAAAATTTGTAAAAAAGAATGTTAAAGTTTGCATAAGAGGTGCGGTTTGACTAACTTTGCAGTGCGTCAACGACAAATTGTCATGATGTCGTACGCAACTCATCACAAACCCACCAAAAGATGAACGCCAACAGTTTAGTATCAATCGATGACCTGTCAAAAGAGCAAATGCTCCACATCCTTGATCAGGCCGCGTATTTTGAGGCGCACCCCAATCACAAAATTCTTGACGGCCGTGTAGTGGCCACCCTGTTTTTCGAGCCATCGACGCGCACCCGTCTCAGCTTTGAGACAGCGGTCAACCGTCTCGGCGGCCGCGTCATCGGCTTTAGCGACGCTGCCACCTCGAGCTCGTCAAAAGGAGAGACACTCAAGGATACCATCAAGATGGTCAGCAACTATGTCGACCTGATCATCATGCGCCACTATCTCGAAGGGGCAGCCCGTTATGCCACCGAAGTCACCGACGTGCCTGTCATCAACGCGGGCGACGGAGCCAATCAGCACCCCTCGCAGACGATGCTCGACCTCTACAGCATTTACAAGACCCAAGGTCGCCTCGATGACCTCACGATCACCATGGTCGGCGACCTCAAGTACGGGCGCACGGTGCACTCGCTTTTGATGGCGATGAGACACTTCAACCCCACATTCAGATTTGTCGCATGTGACGAGCTTCGCATGCCGCGCGAGTATCTCGAGTTCTGCGACCAACACGGCATCAGATACTCGGAGCACACCGACTTTGACGCTGATGTCATCAACACGTCCGACATCATCTACATGACCCGCGTGCAGCGCGAGCGCTTTCAGGACATCATGGAGTATGAGCGCGTCAAAGACCTCTATACCCTGCACAACGCCATGCTCGACGGCTC
>CAZKYR010000216.1:0-2597 GCA_964557035.1 uncultured Bacteroides sp.
CCTTGTTCTCGAACGGTACATTCAAAGATGACTACCGGGTGCTCAATGCCGAAATTCGCCGCCACGGCATCAACATACCCCCCCTGATCAATGCCTACATGTCGCTGTCGCCCACGATGCGTGTATTCGGAACTGCAATCAACGACCAGTTTGGCGATGTCGAGGAGACCGGCATCATGCTCACGATCGAGGACATCTTCGAGGAGAAAAAGCAGCGCCACATCAACACTTATCATCACACTCACGCAGACAACGAATGTTCTCACCACTAAAATATGCGACCTCAGCGTCAACATATTGTATGGGACAGGCTATGAAACGCATCACACTGCTCGCATTAGCCGTCTCGGCCATTGCTACGACTCAGGCCCAATGTGACATCGACTATGAGGCATCGGTGACAGGTGCATTCGGCGGCAACAATTTCGCACCCTATTACATCATGTCAAACCGCCACGGCGTGCTGACATCAGACAACGGCATCATCATAGATGCCGCCGCCGGCCATAAACTCGACCGCTCAAAACGGTGGAGCTATGCTTTTGGGGTGGAGGCATTGGCGGGTTATCAGACCCCGGTGGCATACGGCCGATATGACGCGCAAAGCGGAGTGTTAAACTACACCGACCGGTCGGTGCAAAGCGTGTGGCTGCAGCAGCTTTATGGTCAAGTAAAATATCGTCAAGTGTTTTTTCAGGCCGGCCTGCGTCAGGAGGAGCCGGCGCTTCTCGATGCCGAGCTCAGCTCGGGCGACCTGATCAGAGGCATCAATACACGTCCAATCCCCGAGGTGTCAGTCGGCTTCATCGACTTTGTGGACATACCGCTGACCAACGGTTGGGTGCAGATTGAAGGTCGTCTCGGGTATGGCAAATTCAGCGACAACGGATGGATGAAAGACCACTACAACTACTACAACACCCATCTGACACTCGGGTCGCTCTACACCTATAAACGGTGCTATTTTCGCACCAAACCCTCAATGCCGTTCTCGGTGACGGTCGGCATGCAGACAGCCGGCGTTTTTGGCGGCACCACGACCTATTACAAACATGGCGTGGAGACATCGCAGGTCAAAAACAAAGCCGACGCCAAGGCGTTTTTTGACATGTTTTTCCCGCGCGAAGGAAGCGGCGAAGGCTACTATATCGGCAATTCGTTGGGGTCGTGGGACATCTTTTTGCGCTATCGTTTGCCCAACGGCGACACTGTGCGAGGCTATTTGCAGCATCCGTTTGAAACCGGTTCGGGCATAGGATTCCTGAACGGATTTGACGGACTGTGGGGGCTCGAATACCGTACATCGACACGCGGACCCCTCAATGGCATAGTGATCGAATATCTTGACACGACCAATCAGTCGGGACCCAATCACTGGGACCCCGAGGATAATCCCGGCACCACTCTGCCGTCTCACACTTCGGGAGGCGATGACTACTACAACAATGATTTTTACAATGCCTATATCAACTATGGCATGTCAATCGGCACCCCGATGCTCCCGGCTCCGATATACAACCGCGACGGCTATATGTTTTATGTCATCAACCGCGTACGAGGCTGCCACGTGGCACTGACCGGCGACATTACACCGGCATTGTCTTACAGGCTGATGGGAGGCTACCGCCAGGGATTCGGCACCATACGTCAACCCGTGACGCACAAAGTGCATGACACCTCCATGATGGCCGAGGTGACCTACGACACCTCACGTGTGCCGGGCCTGCAGGTGCAGGGGCAAGTGGCGTTTGATTGCGGCGACATGCTGGGTAACCGATTTGGAGCGGCAGTGACAGTGAGATATTCGGGTAACTTTAAAATTGGCAAAAAATGAGACTCGGACATATCATATTGACTCTTGCAACCCTGGTGGCAATACTGACCGGATGTACGCACCACAACGGCGACATAGGCCCCTATTTTGGCACATGGCACGTTGAGAAAATGACCATCGACGGCGCTGATGACCAAGCCTACGGCAAAAATTTGTTTTTCAAATTTCAAAGCGATGTCATCTGCATGGTCGTGGTGAACGATGCCGAGCACACCCGGAGCGAGTATTGGGGCACATGGTCGGAGGAGGGTGACAAACTGACACTCAAATATACCTACGGCGACGACTCCACCAAACCGGGATCTGGCCGATATGCGCCCCCGGCGGTGAGCCATCTGCCGGCCGGCGTCAGCATGCTCGACATCGTCAAACTCAAAGGGAGCGAGATGCAACTGCGCTATGTCAACCCTGAGAATATAACCTACTGTTATTATCTGAAAAAATGGTAGAGAAGAGAGAACGCAAGCTTGGCCATGTGCTTGTGACCGGAGCGGACGGCTTTATCGGGTCACACTTAGTGAACATGTTGTTAGAGCGCGGCGAGCGTGTCAGGGCCTTGTGCCTGTACAATTCGTTCGGTTCGCGCGGATGGCTCGAAGGTGTCAGCGACCCCAACCTCGAAATCATTTCGGGTGACGTGCGCGACCAAAATGTGTGTCGCGCTGTTTGCCGCGACATTGACACGGTGTTCCATTTGGCGGCGCTGATAGCCATACCGTACAGCTACGCGGCACCGTCGAGCTATGTCGACACCAACGTCACC
>CAZKYR010000217.1:0-2586 GCA_964557035.1 uncultured Bacteroides sp.
GTTAAGGTAACTGTTGACAACGTAAGCGGTGATAAAAGCATGAAGGAAGAAGTCAGCAAAGCCCTTGACCGTATCAGTCAACTTGCTCATAGCGAGTCAATATCATAGTTGTGAGTGCGCAGATAATCGACCACGCTGTGGGGCTCAAATCCGGTGTCACGGCGCAGCTTTTCAGAACTGAACGTGAGCGTAGTGGTGGTAAAATCAAGCAGATTGCGTTTGATGCCGCCGGGAAGTATCCCGGCCATAAACGTGAGGCGTTTGGCACGCTTGGGCGTCACTTTGTAAACACGCTTGTCACCCATTCTGAACGCCAATGCCTCAATCAAATCATCGACCGACGGATCTACACCGTCAGTGACATTGTAGACAGCATCGCGGCCCATGCATCTGACCGCAGCGTCGGCCACATCGACCGCATGCACCACCGAGCGTCGCGCATCATTCCCCTCGATATGATAAATATTGCCGCGCCAGATGGCAGTCACAAGCTGTCGCAAGATGCCCTGCATACCCGTGCCGACGACGGCAGGCACACGCAGCACGGTCAGCGCCATGCCATGTTTCTCTGCCTCGGCGCGAGCCACATTCTCGATGTCGAGTGCTCGGCGCTCGTCAACGGTGTCGGGCGTCATCGACGTCTCCTCGTCATAGTCCTCTCCACGGTCGCGGCCATAGACATCGGTTGTCGATATCAACACCATCTGCTTTGGCAACAGATGTCGCGATGACAGTTCGTCAAACGTGTTGCGGACAAGGGTCAAATCACCGTCAGGCACGAGATAGAGTGCATCATATCTGTCACTCTTGTCGAGGTCAAGGCCGATGTGAATATCATTGTCAGCAGCGCCGTTCTCCAGCAGGCGCTTGCGCAAATATTTCGCTAAAAAGTCGCGTTGCTCAATTATCAGATGTTGTCCCATCGTTCATTCAGTGTTTAGACTTCAAAGTTACAAAAAATCTCAACACCTGCGAACGATAGGGGCGTCAGAACTTAATTTTTTGAGCTTTTCCGGCTTTTACGCTGATGTAGCAACGTCCGGCCACCGGATTGGACACCGACACGCCGTTGATGTCATAATAGCACTCCGGGGCATCACTGTCACCCTCGACCGCGATGACCGAGGCAGATGAAACATACACTTTTTTGCCGTCAGCATCGGTCATCTCTACCAATTGACCGTCGCCACCTACCCACGCAAATCGGGCGTTCTCGGCCACACCCTTTGAGTGACCGACTCCATCAATCCAATAGTCTGAAGTCGCGGGGAGGTTACCATCGGCATTTTGAAGTCTGAGAACGCGGTGATCTACGCCTCCGCAATTCTGCATCTCAATGGCCGTGACAACCAGGTCGACCGTCGCGCAGCGATATTCGGTCGCATTGTGCTCGGTCAACGGATAGGCAGCCGTGAGCATATCACCGGGCTGCGCACCAAAATCATACATCAGCCTGAACTGACCCGATGCCGGGTCCGCAAAGAATACCTTGTCACCGTCGGCATAAAGAAGGTGCGTCAATGTCGGCTCGCTCTCCGTTTCATACTGACACCACAGCTGCGCGCACACGACACCGTTGAATTCCTGAGTGCCGTCAATCACATATTTCAACCCAAGCTCAGACACCTCGGGCTCACACGCATATTGCACGACACTCCAGCGATTGCCCTGTTTCACCAAATCCTCGGCACCGGTCGCCAGTGCGCACTGTGACACCGCCGCTGCAACAAACATTGTCAAAATCTTCTTCATGGCTCAATCTAATTATTTTGGTTGTAAAAAAATCGCGCTAAAAGCCCTTTACCCGACAAATATACACAATTATTCTAAAAAAAAAGAAAATTAACATCAAAAACAGATAGAGCGGCGCAACTTTGGGGTACTGCGTTTTGAATGGCAAATTGACGTATCAAGGGCGAGCAAATCGGTTTTGCTCGCCCTTGATTATGGATTTACGCTTGTGTCGAATTTTTGACGTTTGTGTCGAAGAATTAACAGAAGTGTCGAAGAATTGACAGGAGTGTCGATTATTTGTTGACGCGGAAGCGGTCGATGCCGTCGCGCAAAAACGCTACTACCTGACGGGCGGCAGCAATACCTGCGTTGATGTTGGCCTCGGCTGTCTGTGCGCCCATCTTCTTGGGTGTGAAGAAGACGCGGTCGCCAAACTCGGCTTTCATCTCGTCAGCGATGTCGGGACGGATGTCGGCAACATACTTGAGGTCGGGACGCTCGCGGAGCGCGCGAACCAAACCTTCCTCATCGATCACCTCCTTGCGGGCGGTGTTGATCAGCACGCCGTTTTTGGGCATGAGCATGAGGAGGTCATAGCCTACTGACTTGCGTGTCTCGTCGGTTGCGGGGATGTGGAGCGACACAAACTGGTTGTTGCGATAGAGATCTTCAACGCTGTGGATAGGCTCAACACCAGCCTCAACCATCACTGTGTCGGGGCAATAGGGATCGAGAGCCGATACACCCATCTCAAAGCCTTTGGCGATGCGGGCAACATTGCGGCCAACCTGGCCAAAAGCGTGGATACCGAGCTTTTTGCCTTTGAGCTCTGTGCCCGATGTGCCGTTGTAC
>CAZKYR010000218.1:0-2575 GCA_964557035.1 uncultured Bacteroides sp.
CGACACACTCGCCGGCGCATCGGCGACAGCGCGCGACTTCATCAGCCGCTCGGTCGGCGCCACCGACCGCATCTGGTCGGCGATATTCACTGACTAATTTTCTTTATTACTGTTGGTTAGCAGCTCTACGGCGGCATCGAGAATGGTGTCGCGACCTGCCTGACGGTCAGCCTCAGTGAGGGTGACGGCGATGTCGGGCTCGATGCCGGCCTCGGTGCTGTTACCCTCGGCGTCGAGCCATGGGGATGCCGAGAAACGCACGCTCCAGCCGTTGGGCAACTCCGAACTGTAGGGCATTCCCGAGCCGCCCCCCGTCGTTGCGCCCATCAGTGTCACCTGCGGCAGCATCCTCATCACGGCCACGCAATGGTTTGCGGCCGAGAAAGTCGAACGGTTGCTGAGCACGACCACAGGCTTGCCCCAGGTGAGATGCCCCTCGACAGGCGGCTCGTAGTAGACTGCATAGGGCTCCGAGAAGGCATCGTGAGCCGGCCCGGTCTTATGACGTATGTATCCGGCGAGCGTGCGACGGTCGATGAAGCGGCTCACAAGCGTCTCGACATAGTCGAGGTTGCCGCCGCCGTTGTCGCGCAGGTCGAGGATGAGGCCGTCGCAGGTGGCGAGCCAGTCGAGGATATAGTCGATGTTCCCCTGCCCCAGCCCGGTGTTGAAGCTGCCGTAGTGGATGTAGCCGACATTTTGCTGCAGCACGCCGTAGTCGACTGACCCGAGCGTGAGATAGTGGTAGTGAAAATAGTTTTGCTCTATCAGCCGCGCGTCATAGTCGGCGGGATAGTCGCTCCACCACGCACGATAGTATGAGGTGGCAAAGGGAGCAGAGAGGTTGACATGTCCGTCGCGCAGCTCGTCGAGCATGGCGCCCAGCACATCAAACAGCTCGCGCCCCGACATCCCGGCGTCGATCTGCGCCGCATAGCGGGTGTGCACCTCGTTCCAGTCGACATCTTTTTGGTCAAGAAAGCAATAGTGCTCGTCGATGAGCGTCCAGAGTGCCTCAAAGTTACCCCGGGGGTCGTCGGGATGCTCGGGCAGGTCGTGGCACGCAGCAAGGAGCAGTGCCGTGATGGTGAGGTAGAGATACTTCATGGCTTGACAGAAATCCAGTTGCCGCTCAGGCCGATGACAAAGGCAAACGTGTTGACACGCGTGACGTTGTCGCCGAGCTTGGCCGAGAGGGTGTTTGATTCAAATCCGAGGCGGACGGCCGTGTTGGACAGATAGAGGTCGACGGCAACCAGGTTGTTGAGCCGCAGACGGTTGCCGGGCCATGCGGCATGTACGATGCCCGAGCGGTTGCCGAGATAGATTTCGTAATAGAGTTCGTCA
This sequence comes from uncultured Bacteroides sp., assembly GCA_964557035.1. Classification (GTDB taxonomy): domain Bacteria; phylum Bacteroidota; class Bacteroidia; order Bacteroidales; family Muribaculaceae; genus CAZKYR01. Next base: position 1,348 of record CAZKYR010000218.1, read on the forward strand.
TACTGCGGGCCGAATGCCGCGCCGATCATGTCGAGCGCGGGTTGCCACGACAGTGCGACGGTCTTGCCGGCGAGCGACGTGCGCCAGGTGGCGGCGCCCACGGCAGCCAGCGACAGGGCAGCATTGGCCGAGACGGGGTTGTTGCTGTTGCGGCGGATGTAGCGACATCCGGCGTCGAGCGCCAGTGCCGGTCCGACGGCGAGAGTCAGCGCGTGAGGCAGCTGCCAGCAGCGGGTGAGGCCCCACCGCAGGTCGAGCTCCGCGCCCCACATCAGGGTGCCGCTGCCCTCCGAGCGGGTGCGTGTCAGGCCGAGGCGACCCCCGAGACGATATTGCCACTCGGGGCTGAAAGGCGTCGTCTGACAGCGGTCATAGCGCAGCGCAAAGGCGGTGCCGGTGTATTTGAGCGGTGACAGGTAGGTGTCGGCTGTGTGTGCCGACCCGACCGCAAACATGTAGGACGCGTTGACCGGACGCCCCTCATCCTGCGCCGACACGGCAGCCGCGACAAGCACGAATAATATGAGCAACAGCCTGCGCATCAGAACAATCGCTCCTGACCCGTGATTTCGTCAATGATTTCGTCATCCGAGCGGTCAGGCTCGATGACCACCTGCTCGGGCTGTTCGGGCTGCGGAGCCGGCTCAGCCTCGGCGATCTCTCGCGGCTCAACCTCGGTGACCGAGGCCACGTTGAATGTCGTCAGGCGTTTACCCTTGGCCTTGAGCGACTTGACGGCGATGAAATCGGTGGCGTCGACGGTGAGTGTGCCGCGATACTCATCGGCGCCACCGTAGGTCAGCTCGACACGTGCGCCGGGGGCGTCGCTCAACAGCACCAGCCGCGAGTCGGGGTGGTCGCCGATGAAGCGTGTGCGGCGCGCAGCCTCCTCAAACTCAAACCGTTTGAGGTAGAGATACCCCCCTTGGGCTGCATCCTCGACCACGGCGGTCCACACGCGCCCGGGCCGATATTTCTCGATGCGCAATATGTTGTCCTCATAGTGGTTGGCGGCGTCGTAGGTCGACATGTAGTATTCGCCCGTCTTGAGGATCACCAGCACCTTGTCGTTGCCCGAGAACTCGCCTAAGAGTTCGCCGCGCCCGTCATAGTTGAGGCGGAGCACATCGCGGTCAAACCACACTTCGCGTCCACCGAGGGTCGACGTGCCGGTGGCCTTGAGCGAGATGCGATACACCTCGTTGCGGGTGACGATGTTGCCCATCGC
>CAZKYR010000219.1:0-2520 GCA_964557035.1 uncultured Bacteroides sp.
AGGCCGCTGACCGAACCGTCGCGCCACGCTGCAGGTAAGGCCGGCAGGAGCGTAATGGTGTCGGGCGTAGACTGAATGAGCATCTCGGCCACTCCGGCCGTACCGCCGAAATTGCCGTCGATCTGGAATGGCGAATGTGCGTCGAAGAGGTTGGGGTAGGTGCCTCCGCCACGGCGTTGGTCTTCGCCGCGGTATTTGTCTGGCGATACATATTTCAGCAGTCGGCGGTACATGTGGTAGGCGTTTTCGCCATCAAGCAAGCGGGCGTAGAGGTTGATGCGCCAGCCGGTGCTCCACCCGGTGGTGTTATCTCCCTTGACTTCGAGCGTACGCGCTGCTGCGCGGCATAGCTCGGGGTTGGCGGCGGGTGTTATATGGTTGCCGGGAAAGAGGCCGTAGAGATGTGACTGATGGCGGTGCTTCGGGTCGACGTCGGCCCAGTCGTGATACCACTCCTGCAGGTTGCCGTCGCGGCCGACCTTGTAGGGATGAAGGCGGGCGAGGGCTTTGTCAATGCGTGCAGTCAGGTTTCTGTCGATGCCTAATTGGCGCGCTGCATCGGCTGTGTTGAGCAGACATTGGCGTATAAAGGCGAGGTCGGCCGTTGCGCCGTAGAGCGTTGCACCGCGATAGCCGTCGTCGGCGATATATTGATTTTCGGGCGACGTGCCGGGCGAAGTTATCAGTTCTCCGTCGCGGTCGACGAGCCATGACAGGCAGAACTCGGCGGCTCCGCGCATCACAGGATACCACATATCGAGAAAGGCCGGATCGGGATTGAACAGATAGTGGTCGTAGATATGGGTCGCCAGCCATGCACCGCCCATGACCCAGTTGGCCCACATGGGGTGGCCGTTGCCTTCGCCGACAGGATTGGCGATGGCCCAGATGTCGGAGTTGTGACCTGCGCACCATCCGTCAGCTCCGAGGTAGTTGTGAGCCACTTCGCCGCCGTTGAGGCTGAGGTTCTTGATAAAAGAGATCAGCGGTAACTCAAATTCCGACATATTGGTCACGTTGGCTGGCCAGTAGTTTTCTTCGAGGTTGATGTTGATGGTGTAGTTGCTGCTCCATGGGGGCAGGAGTTGCTCATTCCAAAGGCCTTGGAGATTGGCCGGTACGCCGGGTGTGCGCGATGACGATGCGAGCAGATAGCGCCCGAACTGAAAGTATAGTTCCTCGAGGTCGGGATTAGTCTGCTGACAGTCGGTGTAGAGCTTCAGCTGAGTGTCGGTAGGCAGCGCGGCGATGGAGTCGTCAGTTGTGCCGAGGTCAAGTTTAACCCTGTTCATGATCGCGTTGAAGTCAGCTGTGTGCCGGGCTGCAATGTCGGTGTCAGGCATCTTCGCGACCTTGGCTGCGAGCCGCATGGCATCGGCGCGGTAATCGCGACCTTGGCGGGTCGGATCGTTAAACGGACCGTTGAACGACGTGGCGTTGACAAGCCGGATCGTGAAGCTCTTTGCGCCGTCAATCCGTAGGCCGTTGTCGGTCGGTGACACCTTGCCGCCGACGTTTTTGACATCGGCTATGGTCATGAAGCGCATGCCTCGTGCGGGATCGTAAAGCATACTATCACGAGCGTTGGGCCGATAATGTGGCAGGCTGCTGTAGGCTGCATATCCTTCGCTCTCGATGCGGTTTGCGCTCGTAGTGATGGTGTGTGGCAGCTGGCATCGGAGCGACACCGTGGCCGAGATGCCTGCCGGGTCGTCAGTCGCGACCTCGACCATCAGCACCGAGTCGGGCGCCGAAGTGTAATAGCGTCGTGTGACGCGGTAGCCGTCGGCAGTGTAACGCGACTGTGCGATGGCGTCTGTGATGTCAAGTTCGCGGTAATAATCACTGGTAAGACTGTTGGTGTCATACTCAATGACGAGCGTGCCGAGGGGCTGGTAGTTGTTTGAATACCGGCCCTGTAACTGACGGTGCAGACTGTCGGCGGCGCGGTAGTCATCGCACTCAAGCGCGACTCTCACGTCAACAAGGGCCGCCCATGCACCGGTGGGTGCGGCATTATTGGCCGGTTCGCCTGTCCATAGAGTTATATCGTTGAGCGTTAGGCTGTCAGTGTCGATGCCGCCATAGACCATAGCGCCTATGCGGCCGTTGCCGATAGGCAAAGCCTCTTCGAAAAAGACCGCCGGACGGTCATATTTCAACTTGAGGTTGCCATTGCCGGCAATCATAGCGCCAATCGCCATAATCAGGGTCAAAAGTGCACAAATATATTTTTTCATAATCATTTGTTCATCCATAGTGTGGCAAATTCTTCTGCATGCAAAGTTATATATTCCTTTTGATTACACAAACTGTAAATGGTTTTAGCTCCGGTCTTTTACCATGTGGAGTTGCGCGAGAGATTGATGTGAAATGCCGTTCGAAAAAAACAAAAAGCGCCAAGACATAAAGCCCTGGCGCTCTAAGATTATGTAATACGAGGCTAATTATAATCCTTTTGATTTGAGGAGGAGTTGGGCGAATGTTTCGACGGTGTCGGCGGTGATTGGGGGCTGAGGG
>CAZKYR010000220.1:0-2519 GCA_964557035.1 uncultured Bacteroides sp.
ATGTGTATCGAGAAGGCCGCCGGCATCGAGATTTCGCGCCGCGCCCAGGTGATTCGCGTGTTGATGGATGAGTTGTCGCGTATCGCATCGCACTGTCTCTTCATCGGCACATACTGCATGGACTTGGGAGCAACGACGATGCTGTTCTACACCCTGCGCGTGCGCGAGCAGATACTCGACATCATGGAGAAGACATGTGGCGCCCGCATGACATTCAACTATGAATGCATCGGTGGCGTGATGCAGGATCTTGACCCCGACTTTGTGTCAGATGTCAAAGCGTTGCTTGCCACTCTTCCCGCCAACATCAAGGAGTATAACAAGCTGTTCACCGGCAATGTCATCACCAAAGGCCGTCTGACAGGCATCGGTGTTTTGAGCCGCGAAGATGCGATCTCTTATGCCGTGACAGGTCCGTCGGGACGTGCATCGGGCTGGGCTTGTGACGTCCGCAAGACAGATCCGTACAGCATCTATCCAGAGATTGATTTTGAGCAAGTCGTGATGACCGAGGGTGACTCGATGGCACGTTTCAAATGCCGCGTCAAGGAGATTGAGCAGTCGGCACACATCATCGAGCAGCTCATTGACAACATCCCCGAGGGTGAGTGTTGCGTGAAGGTGCCCAAAGTGCTCAAATTGCCTGTCGGACATTGGTTCCAGGTTGTTGAGGGATGCCGCGGCGTATTCGGCGTTTACCTTGAGAGCGACGGCAGCACAAAACCCTACCGTCTCAAGATCGTGTCTCCCTGTCTGCCTCAGGCTGCCGTGGTCGACCACATCACACGCGGTCAGAAGATTGCCGACCTCATCACCATCGGCGGCTCGATGGACTATATCGTGCCTGACATTGACCGATAAACAATCTATAAGACACGAAAGTATCAAAACCGAATATCAATCACATTTTAGCAAGTTAATACACCATGTTTGACTTCTCAACAGTGACCGACTGGTTTGACCGTCTGCTCAACGGCGTGTTGCCCGGCTGGCTCTCGACCACCATCGAGTGTGTCCTCATCGGCGTTGGCCTTCTGCTGCTTTACGCTCTGCTGGCACTGTTCTATATCTATTTTGAGCGCAAGCTCTGTGCGGCGTTCCAGTGTCGTCTCGGCCCCAATCGTGTAGGCCCGTTCGGCTTGCTGCAGAGCTTTGCCGATATGTTCAAGATTTTGATCAAGGAGCTTATCGAGCTCAAGAACATTGACAAATTTTTGTTTGCTTTGGCGCCTTATTTGGTGATCATCGCATCAATGCTTGCATTTGCCGTTCTTCCCTGGGGCAACGGTTTGCAAATCATCGATTTTAACATCGGCATTTTCTTCCTTGTAGCCGTGTCGTCTATCGGCGTGCTGGGCATTCTGCTCGCCGGCTGGTCATCAAACAACAAATTCACACTCATTGGCGCTCTCCGTTCGGGCGCGCAGATGGTCAGCTATGAGTTGTCAATCGGCTTGTCAGTGTTGACAATGGTTGCGTTTGCCGGCACTATGTCGGTGGGCGGCATCGTGGAGCAGCAGTCTGACCTGTGGTTCATCTTCAAGGGTCACATCCCGGCCATCATCGCATTCTGCATCTATCTCGTAGCGGGCACAGCCGAGACCAACCGCGGTCCGTTTGACCTCCCTGAGGCCGAGAGTGAGTTGACAGCGGGCTATCACACCGAGTACTCAGGTATCCACTTCGGCTTCTTCTATCTGGCCGAGTACCTCAACCTGTTCATCGTTGCCGGCGTTGCCACGACGCTGTTCTTAGGCGGCTGGATGCCGCTGCACATCCCCGGCTGTGACGGCTTCAACCACATCATGGACTACATTCCGTCGTTTGTTTGGTTCATTGGCAAAGCCATCATGGTGTCAGCGATTATTATCTGGTTCAAGTGGACCTATCCGCGTCTTCGCATCGACCAACTGTTGAAACTTGAGTGGAAATATCTGCTCCCGATCAATCTGTTCAATCTGGTGTTGATGGTGTTGGTAATCGTTTACAAACTCTATCCGCTTGCCAATTGATTGCCTCAAAGTCACGATTAATCTGTTAGAATAAAAATCAAAAAAATATATTCGTCTCATGAGCGAAAAATTCGGAACAATCACGCAGGTCATCGGCCCCGTTGTCGACGTCAGCTTTGACGGCGAGGACAACCTGCTGCCCCCCATCTTCACGGCTCTCAAGGTCGACCAGCCTGACGGCCATCAGTTGATACTTGAGGTTGAGCAACACATCGGCGAGGACACTGTGCGTTGTGTCGCCATGGAGAGTACTGACGGCCTGCGCCGCGGTCTGCGTGTTGACAACCTCGAGCGTCCGATCGCAGTGCCGACAGGCGCACAGGTCAAAGGCCGCCTGTTGAATGTAATCGGTGAAGCCATTGACCACCTTCCCGCGCTCAACCGCGACAAGCTGCGTCCCATTCATCAGCCGGCTCCGGCCTTTGAAGACCTCACCATCGGCACCGAAATCCTCTACACCGGCATCAAGGTGATCGACCTTCTCGAGCCGTATTGCAAGGGTGGTAA
>CAZKYR010000221.1:0-2472 GCA_964557035.1 uncultured Bacteroides sp.
GTAGTCAAAGAATCCGTCAGGGTTTGATTCCTCGTTTGAGTCAATGCGGTCGAGGTTCATCACCTGCAAGAGTGACTTGTCATTCAATCCGGGAACAGGCAGGTAGTTGATTTTTGTGCCTGTGGTATCACTCAGATACTTGATGTTAAGCTTGAAGTTTTGCTTTTGCATCTGATAAGCTCCGAGCGAATAGACATTCTTCATCATCAAGTCCCACATAGGCAATGCCGGGGCGACCGTGGTGCTCTTGAGCATCTTGACATAGAGAGACTGCTCTGTAGATGTGATGTCACCCGAGAACTCGCCTACCTGGTAGACCTGTCCGTTCCATGTGTACTCAAATGCCACGCCCAACACCTCGTCGGCGTTGAGCTGCGATTTGATCGAGATGTAGCCCAATGTGGAGTTGAGGACATATTCGCTCGACGACAGCAGTCGCGCACTCTCAACTTTCTCATAGTCGCGTCCACCCTCAATTCCATACGCGCCCAAGGGTTGCAATGCCTGAGTGACACTGTTGATATTGCGCGCGTCGGGATAATCATTTTTTAGCACCGACAGCAGATTGTTTGAGTTGTTCGACGGGACTGTCTGCGATGCATTGGGCGTCCAATAGTCACATGCTAAGTTCTTATTCTCACCCAGGTCCATGAATGCCACGATGTTGCGCGACTGATCGTACTTGCCTCCCTTGTTGGTGACCCAAACCTCAATGCGCGTAATCTGGATGCCCGAGTTTACAAACGGCAGGCGAGATGCAAATTGGTCGTAGTTATTGCGAAAATAGTGCGCGAGGAAATAGTGACGGTTCTGGTCATACTCATCGGCGTTGACCGAGAACTCGGTCGTCTGTTTGCCTCCCTTTGAGCTGACTGTCTTTGACTCGCTGTTTTGTTGTGACACCAATGCCGTAGCAGTGAGTTTGCCAAATTGCAGCTTGGTCTTAAAACCGAAAAGCGCCGTGCTTCCTCTGATCAACGACGAGCCGGTGGTCATTGACACATTACCAGCCTCGATCGATTTGACAATGTCATCCTCCTTGCCCTCATAACCGAGCTTGAGGTTCTTGTTGTCAAAGTCAAATGTAGCATCGGTGTTGTAAGTCATATTGAATTTAAGGCGATCGCCGACCGAGGCATTGATGGTAGCCTGTATCTTTTGGTCAAAATCAAAATATGTCTTGCGGCGCGAAGTCAGCGACAGTGAGGGGTTGTCAGTCTTGTTGCTGTTGATACCCATTTTGAGCTGCACCGAGCCTGTGGTCTTTAATTGCACGCCGCCGGGGCCAAAAATCTTCTCCAACGGACCAAGAGCAAAGTTCATGTCAAAGACATTGAATGGCTCTTTGACTTTGTTCTCAAACAGTTCGGCATTTTTTTGCTGATAATAGTCTGCCATCTGGCGGCGCAACTGCCAATCCTCATACTGTCGGCGATTGAGGATAAAAGGTGTGGTTATGACCATGTCGCCAACCATCGACCTGATGACATACATGCCCGTCTCAGGGTCGTACTGAACGTCAGATGTGATGTTGGACGGAGTGCGGAGGTCGGCGGCAAACTCGTCTTGCAACAGCTCGGCATAGCCCTGAGGCACGGTTTGTTGCACCTCAAACGGCATCATCATTGAGTCAGTGGCGCCCACAGACATTGGCACGTCGGTCGGCACCGGCGCAGGCGGGATGAAATTGTTGTTGAAATATTGACCAGACCCCGACGCAACAAAGGCCGTCATCGACACTGTCACAAGACACACGACAACGAACAGAGCACGATATATTTTTAGAGTCAATTTACTTTTTTTCATCGCACGACAAGCGACTCACACCGTTAGAGCATTGTAAGCGCCTGTTTGATAGCTTGCTCGACTTTTAGGCCGGGAGTTGCTTCATACAGTTTGCGCAAAACCTTTTGTGAAGCCGGTCGGGCAAATCCCAACATCGTCAGTGCAGCAAGTGCTTCATCAAAGGACTCTGACATATGTGTAGTCTCTATCAATAACGTGTCATCGGTCGGTTTTATTTTATCCTTGAGGTCAACAATTATTCTCTGAGCTGTTTTGGCCCCGATTCCTTTGACCGATTTTAGCCGTGCAACGTCACCGCTCACAATGATTTGCTGCAGGTCAGAGGCGCGGAATGCCGACAAAATCATGCGCGCCGTGTTGGCGCCGACACCCGACACGCCGATCAGCTCTCTGAACAGGCTGCGCGAGCTGCGGTCGACAAACCCGAACAACAGATGTGCGTCCTCGCGAATCACCTCATGCACATACAGGCAAGTCTCGCGCACATCTGCGAGCGATGAGTAGTCTACCAGAGAAATGTTGAGCAAATAGCCAATCCCTTGCGTTTCGATGACAACATAGGTTGGAGTCAATTCTGTTACTTGGCCTTTAATATATTCAATCATAAGTACTTATCAAAATTGGGCAAAAATTTCACTACAAAATTACAAAAAAAGTCTCAAAAAA
>CAZKYR010000222.1:0-2469 GCA_964557035.1 uncultured Bacteroides sp.
GTCCCATGCCACATTCTCCTTGATATCATACATTGGGATACCATCCTGATCAAGCTCCACCTGTACTGTGCCAGTTGGATAAGGCACAATTGAAATCAGCTGGTTGAGCCCCTTGGAAGTCAAGTTGTCTACGATTTCCTTGCCAAGGTTGTCTTCACCTACTGCGCTTACTACGCAGCTTGGGAGTCCGAACTGTGACACGTGATATGCAAAGTTGGCGGGAGCGCCACCGATTTTCTTACCTTCGGGGAGAACATCCCACAGGGCTTCTCCCATTCCGACTACTATTCCTTTCATGATATGATTTATTATTTTATTGTTTTGATTTTCAAAGTGTAATAAAGCAGGTATGCGACGCCGACTGTCATCACGGCCACTGCGCCAATCTGGCCGACAGCGTCAGCCGCGTAGCCCATCGCCAACGGGAAGATGGTGCCGCCGAACAGACCCATGATCATCAGGCCCGACACCTCATTTTTTTCATTGGGGCTATACACCAGCGCCTGTGAGAAGATGACCGAGAACACGTTTGAGTTGCCAAAGCCAATCAGGGCGATGCCGATGTAGATTGGGGTGAGCGTCTGGCAGACAAACAGCATGCCCATCGCCACGAGCATCATCAGCACGCTGATGCCAAAAAAGAGTTTGGGCGACATTGAGCGGAGCAGGAAGGCACCTAAGAAGCAGCCGGCCGTGCGGAAGATAAAATAGATGCTTGTAGCAAATCCGGCCTCCTCGAGGGGGAGTCCAAGACGCTCCATTATGATTTTGGGGGCGGTGGTGTTGGTGCCCACATCGATGCCCACATGGCACATGATGCCGAGGAAGCAGAGGAGGATGAACGGACGGCCCAGCAGTTTGATGCACTCACCCACGCCCGACGCTTTGTCAGGACGCTCCTCCTGGATGGGAGTGGCGGCTAACAGTGAGATGGAGAGGAAGCTGACGACGGCATAGATGGCAAAGAGCGAGCGCCAGCCCAGGCCGAATGTCGGCATAAGCGTTGTCGCGCCCCAGGCGGCCAGTATCGGTGCCAGGAATGATGCGATCGCCTTGACAAACTGTCCGAACGTGAGCGTAGAGGCCAGTTTGTCGCCGCTGATGAGGTTTGTAACCAAGGGGTTGAGCGATGTCTGCATGATGGCGTTGCCGATGCCTAAGAGCGAGAACGAGATGAGCATGATGCTGTAGCTGTCGCCCGTCACCGGCACGATGAGCGAAATGGCTGTCACCAGCAAACTGATGAGCACTGTCTTTTTGCGCCCGATTTTATTCATCAGCATGCCGGTCGGCACCGAGAAAATCAAGAACCAGAAAAACACCAGCGAGGGAAAGAGGTTGGCCTGCGAATCGGTGAGGCCCAAGTCTTTCTGGACATAGTTTGATGCGGTGCCCACGAGGTCAACGAATCCCATGGCAAAGAAGCAGAGCATCACAGGGATCATCTGCAGCAGCTGCCCTTTTTTATCTGTCACGATGTTATAATCTTTTTCCATTGACGAGTTCTTTATTGGATATTAATTGAGTAAATTTTAAGGTTTTTGATTTTGGCGCTGTTGCCGTCGGTGCTGACCGAGAGCTTGTTGTAGGGTGTGGTGGGGAACACCAGGTTGGTCATCACGCCTTTGCCGTCATTGGCAAACACCTCGATGCTGCTGCGGTCGATAAATATGCGCAGCGGCAGCGCACCACCCTGATTGAAGGTCGGAGTCACCGTGACCGATGCGAAATCCTGGCTGAAGTCAACCTCACCGCTCTCGCGACGGTCAAACGACAGTGTAGCCTCGGCCGGCGTATAGGTCATCACCACACGCTCGCCGGCGTCGTTGCTCAGTGTGAGCGTGACGGCGTTGGCCTTCTCGGGCTCGACATCCATCACGATCTCGCAGATGCCGTCGTTGGCGGTTGGCAGTGCCACTGTCTTGGCTTTTTTGCCGACGGTGAGCGACTTGTCGTTGACCGTCAATTTGCCACGCAGGGCGTTGAGCTCGGGTGACGGAGCCGAGGATGCATATATTTCTCCATCCGCGCCTGTGAACAGGCCTATCTCGCGGGGGAGGGTGTTGGCCGAACGAAATTGTTTGGTGGGCACCTCGGCGGCATATTGCCAGTTGCTCATCCAGCCGATGGCCGTGCGGCGGTTGTTGGGTGCGTCGCTCCAGCTGACGATGGCATAGTTGTCCTTGCCGTAGTCGAGCCATTTGGTGGGCACGTTCCCCTCAGCGTCAGTGTCCACGGTGAAGGTCTTGCCGTCAAAGTCGCCCACAAAATATTGTACGCCGCTGCCGCCGAACGGGCCGCCCGGATTGATGTTGCACAGGAGCATCCACTTTTTTTGGTCGCTGCCGGCCACGGGCAGTTCAAACAGGTCGGGACACTCCCACACTCCGTCTTGAGCACCAAGCCCTTTTCCAAAGCTGCTCTGCAGCGTCCACTCCTTCATGTCGGGCGACGTGAAGATGAGCATCT
>CAZKYR010000223.1:0-2452 GCA_964557035.1 uncultured Bacteroides sp.
GGGCCATGGCGTTGATGGTGAAGTCGCGGCGCGAGATGTCGTCCTCGAGTGTGCCCGGGGAGACGAGGGGATTGCGCGAGTCGGGGTGGTAGGACTCGCGCCGGGCGCCGACAAACTCGAGCTCGTTGCCGTGGTGCTTGATTTGGGCGGTGCCATAGTTTTTAAACTCGGTGACGCGTACACGCGGCCCGAGGCGGCGTGCCACTGCGTGCGCCAGGTCGGTGCACGACCCGACGGTGACAAAGTCGATGTCCTTTGACTTGCGGTCGAGGAAGAGGTCGCGGACATATCCGCCCACGACGCATGCGGGCTGCCCCAGCTCATCGGCGGCCTCGCCTACGAGCCTGAATATCTTGCGGTTTATCTTTGACGCAATCTGATGCATTGTCAGTCGAGTTGCATTAGTTGCTCATCAAACAGGGTGATGCACTCGACCCTGTCGTCGTGGATGATGTATGTGTTCTCAATGCCGACGGCTCCGACATGCGGGATGACGAATTTGGGCTCGAGGGCAATGATGTTGCCGGCGCGTAGCAGGTCGCGCGAGCGGGGGGCGATGACGGGGAGCTCGTTGATCTCGATGCCGACGCCGTGGCCGATGAAGCCGGCCTTCTGGCGGTGGCCCATGAAGTATTCGCCCAGCCCCTCCTCGGCGACGATGGCGACAGCACGCTCGTAGAGCACCTTGGCCTCGACACCGGGGCGCGCCATGTCGCAGAAGTCGCGGTGTATGCGGATGCTGCAGTCGTGGGCCTTGCGGGCGAGGTCGGGGACGTCGCTCAGGCGGGGTGTGTAGACGCGTGTCATGTCGGTCATGTAGCCTGTGAAGTTGCCGTTCATGTCGACCATGACGGTCATGCCGGCGTGTATGTCGGTGCCGTTGGCGCCGACAGGGAGCGAGGGGTCTTGACCGGCACCTCCCATAGCGAAATCGTAGGGGGAGGGTGCATCGGCATTGTCGCCGCAGATGATATTACCCATGAAGAGCTCCATCGCCGAGCCGCTGATGCGGAACTGGCCGAGGCAACCCTCAAGGCGCGAGATGCGCTCGATCTCGACCTGAAGCTCGATGTCGCTCATGCCGTCGCGATAGAGCCCGGGTATCTTGCGGTACACATGCGCGTGCATCACGCCCGAGCGGCGGGCCAGCGCCTGCTCGGCCTCGGTCTTGACAGAGCGGGCGTCGCGGATGACGGGGTTGGCGTTGACGGGCGTGGCGGGGGCGAAGGCTTTGGCCAGGCGTGTCACCTGCGAGTATGAGATGAGGTCCATCTCGAGGCCGATTGTGGCGGGCATGCGGTCGATGTGAGCCGGTATATCCTCGGGCTTGCGTATGTAGACGACATTTTCGCCCGACAGCTCGACGGGACGGCGTATGAAGAAGCGTATCTCGGCGGCATCGACAAAGACAAAGCCCTCAAAGACGCGGCCGGTGAGATAGTATTGGTCGGCGTGGTCGGTGACTAAGATGGCGTCGATGGCGGCGTCGGCCATGAGTGAGCGCAGGCGTGTGAGACGTCGTGTGAGCTCGTCATGGCTCAACAGCAGCAGGGGTTGGATTGCGTTGCTCATTGTGTAACTATATCATTGTTGTTCAACAAAGCTGACACCGATTTGCTCGATGCCGGCGAGGGTGTCGGCACGCATGATGTGTCGGATGCATACGGGTGCGCCCGAACGGTGGGTGACGTTGCGGGCGACCGTGTCAGAGAGCTGGAAGCTGACGCCGATGCCGTTGCCGAGGGGGCGGCCGTATTTGTCGCGCAGGTCGATGCTGACGGTGTCGCGTCGGGCGACGTTGCCTGCGGTGTCGGCCATGGTGGTGACTTCGAGCCAGAGGTTGCGCCACTCGTAGTCGTGAGCGTAGCGGAGCGAGACCACGAGGTCGCCCTGGGCGATGCTGTCGATGTGGACGACGTCATAGCGGAGTGTGTCGCCATAGCGCCAGCCGTCGTCGGGGAGCCGGGTGTATCCGCTGTAGTCGTTGCCGGGGCGCGAGCAGCCGCCGAGCATCATGACAAGCATGAGGGAGGCCAATGTGATCAGAGCTGCCTGTCTCATGCGTCGCCGTTGTTTTTGGGTTGGCGCGGTTCGCCCCCTTTGGGACGGTTGCCGCCGTTTTTACTTCTGCCCTCCCCTTTTGGACGGTTGTTTTTGGGGCGCTGGCCTTCGGCGGAATTGTTGTCGCGCTGCTGGCGCGGGCGGTCGGGCGAGCGGCGTTTGTTGCGCTTTTTCTTTTTCTTGTCAAAGCGGTTGAGGTCGGCCTCGAGGATGTCGTTGTATTTTTGACCTTTTTCGCGGCTGTTCTCCTCGCCGTCGCGCTGCAGACGTGCGGGCTTTTCCCCCTCGCGGTTGAGGCGTATCACCTCAAATGCGCGGTCGGCGTCGATGGTCACCAGGTTGGCCGGGATGTTCTTGTCGGTCGAATAGGTGATCTCGCGCTTGAAGATGT
>CAZKYR010000224.1:0-2430 GCA_964557035.1 uncultured Bacteroides sp.
GGCACACTCTTAGTCGAGGCAGCCACCAGCGGCAACCTCGTCGCACCTACGGTCGGCATGTTTGGCTTTGCACTGGCATTAGCCATCCCGTTCTCGCTGTTTGCCATCTTCCCCTCGATGCTCAACGGCGTATCTAAATCGGGCGGCTGGATGAACTCGGTGAAAGTGGTGCTCGGCTTCCTCGAGTTAGCACTCTCGCTCAAATTCCTGTCGGTTGCCGACATGGCCTACGGCTGGCGCATCCTCGACCGCGAAGTGTTCCTGGTGCTCTGGATCGCTATCTTTGCATTGCTGACAATGTATCTGTTAGGCAAGCTCAAATTCTCTCACGACTCAGACGTGCAGAGCATCGGCGTGTTCCGCTTCTTCCTGGCTCTGATCTCGATGTCATTCACAATTTATCTGATACCGGGTCTTTGGGGCGCACCGCTCAAAACCACCAGCGCCTTTGTGCCGCCGATGCACACCCAGGACTTTAATCTCTATCACGAGGCCGCACTCGAATTTGACGACTATGATGAGGGTATGCGCTACGCACAGGAGCACAACCTGCCCGTTGTCATCGACTTCTCGGGATGGGGCTGCGTCAACTGCCGCAAAATGGAGTCAGCTGTCTTTGACACCGACCGCATACAAAATATCCTTCGCGACAATGTCGTCTTTATCAAGCTGATGGTTGACGAGAAAGCCGCTCTGCCCCAACCCATCACAGTTGAGGAGAACGGTGAACAAGTCAAGCTCAAGACCGTCGGCAACAAGTGGTCTTATCTGCAGCGCATGAAGTTTGCCGCCAACTCACAGCCCTATTATGTGATGCTCGACAACAACGGCGACCTGCTGGTGGATTCACCCCGCGCCTACGATGAGGACATTGATGCCTTTGAGGATTGGCTCGAAGGTGGCATTGCCAAGTACAATCAATCAAAATAAATGCATACAAGAGAAGAAAAAATCGAAGCCCTCGGACGTGTACTCGACACGCTTGACCGACTGCGTGTCGAGTGCCCGTGGGATCGAAAACAAACCAACGAGTCGTTGAGGCCCAACACCATCGAAGAGGTATATGAACTCTCTGACGCGCTGATGGACAACGACAAGCAGAATATCAAGAAGGAGCTCGGCGACGTGCTCCTTCATGTTTTGTTTTACTCACGCATAGGACAGGAGACCGACGACTTTGACATAGTCGATGTGGCCGATGCGCTGAACGAGAAGCTCATATTCAGACATCCGCACATTTTTGGCGACGTCAAGGCCGACGATGCAAAAACCGTCATCCAAAACTGGGAACAAATCAAGCTCAAAGAGCGCGGCGGCAACCGCACCGTCCTCTCAGGTGTGCCTCAATCGCTGCCATCGCTCATCAAGGCGTTTCGCGTGCAAGAAAAAGCTGCCAACGTTGGCTTTGACTGGGACGAGCCCTCGCAAGTGTGGGACAAGGTCAAAGAAGAGATTGCTGAGTTTGAGGCCGAGGCCAAACATGGTGACAAACGCGACATGGAAGCGGAGATGGGGGATGTCTTGTTCAGCCTCGTCAATGCGGCACGCCTCTACGGCATCAATCCCGACACCGCCCTCGAGCGCACCAACCGCAAGTTTATCAAGCGGTTTGGCTACCTCGAGTCGAAGTCAAAAGAGCTGAACAAACCGTTGTCAGAGATGTCACTCGATGAGATGGAGGCAATCTGGCAAGAAGCAAAAAAGATTGATAACTAAGCCTGCGGAGATGAAGCGTCTCATTATGGTATTTATAACGTGTGCCGTGTGTCTGACGGCCATGTGCGACCGTCTGGTCACTGACAGCATCGCTGTGCGTCCGGGCGAATACACGCGTGTATATTGCACCTACTATGGCACACCTCACACCTCCAACCGCATCGAGTGCGCGACATTGACCTCGAGCAAGGTCAAATCGCTCGATGCGACCGACATCGACGGGGTCGACTTCAAACGCTATTTTCAATGGGAGGACGAGGGCATGATCAAGCTCGAAATTGACTTTGAGCCTGTCACTCTCAAGCGCCTCAAAAACGCCGTCATCACGCTTGACACCGTTCATGGAAAAGTGTCGTCTGACCCTTATAAACGCAATAAATGATAGTCTGCATAACCGAGAAACCGAGTGTCGCAAAAGACATTGCGTCAATACTTGGCGCAACAAAACGTTGCAACGGGTATTTTGAGGGCAATGGCTATTGCGTGACATGGACATTCGGACACCTGTGCTGCCTCAAAGAGCCCGACGACTACACGCCGACATGGAAACGGTGGTCGCTCGGCAGCCTGCCGATGTTGCCCGATCGTTTTGGCATAAAACTGATAGGCGACCGCGGCATCGAGGAACAGTTCAATGTCATCAAGACATTGACATCAAAAGCCGACGAGGTCATCAACTGCGGTGATGCCGGGCAGGAGGGCGAACTCATCCAG
>CAZKYR010000225.1:0-2426 GCA_964557035.1 uncultured Bacteroides sp.
CAAGACAGGCAGAACCAAAAACTGCAGTGCTACCATTACACCATAAGACAATCCGATGCCCAAAGGCTTCTCTGCCTCTAAAGCGCTGCAAAGTTAAGACGATTTTTTGAGTTGTGCAATAGCTGTTGTGAATTTTTTTGTACTTTTGTCACACCAAATCTCAAAACCAACGATTATGAACAACTTTCAATACTGCTCGCCGACCGACTACATCTTTGGTCGAGGCGTTGAAAATCAAGCGGGTGAACAACTCGCAAAACGCAACCTCAGCCACGCTCTCATCGTCTATGGCCAAGGCTCGGTCATCCGCAGCGGACTACTCGACCGCGTCAAGGATTCGCTCGACAAGGCCGGCGTGCGCTATACACTCCTCGGAGGAGTACAGCCCAACCCTCTCGACGACAAAGTGTATGAGGGCATCGACATCGTTAGGTCACAGGGATGCGACTGCCTGTTGCCTGTTGGTGGCGGCTCGGCCATCGACACGGCAAAAGCCATCGCCGCCGGTGCGCTCTACGAGGGCGACTTCTGGGACTTTTACAGTGGCAAAGCCGTCGTGGCCAAGGCACTCCCTATCGGCGTCGTCCTCACCATCCCGGCTGCCGGCAGCGAGGGATCGGGCAACAGCGTCATCACAAAACGCGACGGAATGGTCAAAATCAGCATCCGCACCGACATGGCACTCCGCCCGCGTTTCGCCCTGATGAACCCCGAGCTCACCTTTACGCTCCCGCCCTATCAGACAGCCAGCGGTGTGGCCGACATGATGGCACACATCATGGAACGCTACTTCACAACCACCCCCGAGGTCGAAGTGACCGACCGACTCTGCGAGGGTGTACTCAAAGCCATCATCGCCACTGCACCACGCGTAATCGCACGCTCTGACGACTATGAGGCGCGCGCCAACATCATGTGGGCCGGAACGCTCGCTCACAACGGCATCTGCGGCGTAGGACGCACCGAGGACTGGTCATCGCACGCTCTCGAACACGAAATCAGCGCCCTCTACGGTGTCACTCACGGCGCCGGACTGGCTGTGGTATTCCCGGCCTGGATGACCTACATGGCACAGACCCAACCGGCCAAGATCGCCCAATTCGGCCGCCGAGTCTTTGACATCACCAGCCATGACGACGCCACCGCAGCGATGGAGGGCATCACGGCGCTCAAGAGCTTTTTTGGCGCCATAGGTCTTCCGGTCACATTCTCCCAACTCGGCATTGAGCACCCCGACATCGATGCGCTCGTGAGCAGACTACACCTCCACAAAGGTCCCGCTATCGGCGCTTACAAGCCCGTCACACCCGAGGACAGTGCGGCCATATACCGACTGATGCTTTGATAAATGAGACTGTACAGATTTATCACACTGTCGCTGATAAGCAGCTGCTCATGTCTGTGCGCGAGCGCCGACGAAGAGGTGCTCGTGTCGAACGAGAGCGCAGGCATAACCCTGAGCGGCACACTGACCGCACCCGAGAGCACGCCCAAAGCCACAATCGTTATGGCAACAGGCAGCGGACTCCAGGATCGCGACGAGACAATCGCGGGACACAAACCGTTCAAGGTCATAGCCGACCGACTGACCGCAAACGGATATGCCGTCTTGCGGATGGACGACCGAGGATATGGACAGTCAGAGGGTGACGGCACAACCGCCACGACCGATGATTTTGCGTCAGACATCGCTGCCGGCCTGCAGTTTATGGCCGACCGCTACCCCGGCGTCAGACGAGGTGTCATCGGCCACTCGGACGGTGGCACCATCGCAATAAAGCTGGGTGCCGCAGACAAGTGTGATTTCATCGTCACACTGGCAGCTCCGGCCGTTGCCGGCGACTCGCTGATAATGTCTCAATCGCGCGCGCTGGCACTCGCCATGACAGGTGATGCGTCAGCGTTTGAACGCGAGGCCCCGCTCCAACGGCGGTTGCTTGCGACAGTCAAAAGCGACATGCCTGCGCCGGTCAAAAGGGTGCAGCTATTGGTGGCAGTCAATGAGGCCAAACCGGGACAACTCGACCTGCCGGCCGTAAGACAATACTTTGAGAGTCAGATCGACGGCATGTTGTCTCCGTGGTATGTGGCCGCAATGCGCTATGACCCGAGCGACGACATCAGGAGCATCACACTCCCCTGGCTCGCGCTGAACGGAACCCGCGACCTGCAAGTGACGCCCGACAACCTCGACACCATCTCGTCGCTCAACCCCGCCGCTACGACCGTCTCCCTCCCGGGACTCAATCATCTGTTCCAGACATGTGACACCGGACTGCCGACCGAATATGGCACCATAAGTGAGGACATCAACCCCGAAGTTTTGCAAATAATCGTTAAATGGCTCGATGAAATTTGTCAGTGAGCAAAAAAATGATTATCTTTGTAATTATGCGAAATTTCATAAAGATCATAACACTATCATT
>CAZKYR010000226.1:0-2417 GCA_964557035.1 uncultured Bacteroides sp.
CTTCACGATGCGCGGCTTCACATGGCGCCCCGACATGTCGGGCGACGTGTCAAGGTGAGCGATAAAGCCCACCACAGGCACCTTGCGGTCGATGTTAGACGGCAGGGTAGCCATCAGATAGCCATTCTCGTCAAGCGATATATCGGTCAGACCCATCGACACAAGCTCCTTCTCAAGATGCTTGGCAAAAGTCATCTGCCCCGGTGTCGACGGAGTCATATTTGTCAGCTCGTCACTCTGAGTGTCAAATCTGACATATTCAAGAAATCGGTCAGTTACGTTCATTGTTTTACAGCGTTTTCAGTGGTATATTAGTTTTAATCGCAAAGTTACGTCTTTTTTGCCTAAAAACATCACGCCGCCCCCAAAAACCGCCCCCTTTCACAAAAATTAAGACTCACCCACTAAAAAACCGAACCCAATGTCATCGCGTGATAACGTAGCCGACCCGCACCCGGATGGCATAATGGGTGCGGCGCCTCGCCGCCGCACGGCTCGTGCGTCCACCTGACAATCAATATGTTACGCCATCCGACCTCGAGGACGCACGAACCGTGCGTCCCTACATCACGCCTGACAATCAACGCGTTAACCTATCCGAAGCCGCGTCACATACGCACTTTCACGCGTGTGCCGTCAACTTCTTTGATAAAGATGCCGTCCACCGGCGATTTGACCTCAATGCCCTGCAAGTTATAGTATCGGGCGGTCGCCTCGGGGTTGCATTCGGGCGCCTTGACACCCAAGTAACCAAACTCGCTGAACGGATGTATGTCAGTGAATTTTGACCAGTAGCGGTGAGCCTTGTAGGCATCCATCGCCTCATCGGGCACCACCAACCTCACAGCGGCCGGGTCGATACCCGCGATTGAAGAGGGGCTCACCCATGCCGGCGGCACGACAGCCGCCACGATCACCTCCTCCAACTCATTGTCGGGCCCGAAGCAGAACGCATTGTGTCCCAACGCCTTGACCGACGACCCGAGACGCAGTTTCTTCACGCGGTGCTTGACCCACTCGTCGTTATAGAAATCAAAAATAGCATTGTCATGTATGAACCTCACTTTGTTACCGGTGTCAAAGCTGTCAAAACCCTCTGATTTCTTAAATTCACCCTCATCGGCTCTCTCCGAGGTGTACGAGCTGATTGCCGTCACCATCCGGTCGACGCCCTCATAGCTGTCAACATCGGGAGTCACATAATCGCCCGTGACGTAGATATAATATGTCGGGTCGGCACAGAGACAGTCAGGGTCTAACGAGAACGCATGAGTCAACACTGCCTCATCCCCGTTGAGGGCAAATCCGACATCTTGGACTTCGCCACGGAACTTTGGCAAATATTTTTTATAAGTCACATATCCCTCTGCCTCAAACATATCGAGGCCAAACATGCTGAATGGGCAGATCTCGCCCAGACTCGACCAATGCGGGTCGGCCTTGTAAGCCTCCAGGCTGCCGTCGGGGACCGCTACAACCGTCGGCGCGTCAAGCACCACCGACTCATCGTCGACCCACACCGGGGGCACCTCGGCAGCCACTACAAGCATCTCGAGCCCCTCACACACAATCGCCCTGTGTCCGAGCATCTCGACAGCCGTGCCTAAGACCAGGCGGCAGGTGCCCGGCAGGTCATTATCTTTCAGGCACAACGCGTGATCATACAGCATTTTGACGCTGTTGCCCGTGTAAAACGACTTTACGTCAGTGTTCAGCACCGCATATGATCCGATAGCCGTCACCGGACATAACTTTAGCTCCCCGTTGCAGAACTCCCCCATATCTTCTTGAACAACGTAAGGATGCCATGCTCCAAACCAATATTCCGGCTCGCCATAAATCTTTTCCTCCACTCTCGAATATGTCAGCGCAGCTTCATCCTCGCCGATATAGTAAGATCCGGCATCCAAATCTATACTGCGTTCAAAAAACCTAAACGTCTCACTCCCCGCATCTTGAGCAGACAGAGTGGCAAATCCCGCCACCACCGCCGCCACAATCAACATCACCTTTTTCATAGCTTAGTATTTAAATTAATAATCAGTCAACTTTATACAAGACAATCAATTGAATGTCAACCCATTGCATAACACAGAAGCAATCAGATAACCGTCTCAACAATCATCCCGTCCGCAAATATAAACATAAAAATTTATATTTACAACAATTTCCACAAATTTTATTAAATATTCTAATATTTACCCCCCCCCAACTTAAAAAATTAAACCACCATCATTCCACGTCATCCGGATGGCATAATGGCCGCGGCGCCTCGCCGCCACACGGCTCGTGTGTCCACCTGATTACTGATTACCGGAGCATTACGCAATTGTTGCTTTGGGCTGCGTCAGCATAAGCGCCTTTAGGCGCCAAAGCGGCAGAGCCGCGTCAGTGGGTAGCCCCATGCGAGCGCGGCA
>CAZKYR010000227.1:0-2410 GCA_964557035.1 uncultured Bacteroides sp.
AATTGACACCCATAGAATTCTGCAAAAAGTTAATTGCGGCAGCGTCCCAGGCGACTGTTGATGTAGTCGGTAACAACGTAGATGGCCACAGTATTGCTGCCACCCTGAGGAACGATGATGTCAGCAAAGCGCTTTGAAGGCTCGATATATTGACAGTGCATCGGTTTGAGCACGTCCTGGTAGCGGTCGATAACCATCTGTGGTGTGCGGCCACGTGATATGCAGTCGCGGGCTATGACACGGATGAGTCGGTCGTCGGCATCTGCATCGACAAACACCTTCACATCCATCATGTCGCGCAGATCGGGATCGTTGAGTACGAGGATGCCTTCGACAATAACCACGTCGCGAGGCTCTACACGCACTGTCTCTTCCTGACGGGTGCAGGTGAGGTAGGAGTAGGTGGGCATGTCGATGGCTTCGCCGTTTCTGAGTTTCTGCAGATGTTCGGCGAGAAGAGTCCATTCGATAGCTGCCGGCTCATCGAAGTTGATTTTGCTGCGCTCCTCAGGCGGAATGTGGCTGGAGTCCTTATAGTATGAATCCTGAGGGATTACGGCCACTTCGCCTGCCGGGAAGCTGTTTAATATTTTATTGACAACGGTGGTCTTGCCAGACCCTGTGCCGCCTGCGATACCGATGATAAGCATATGGTGCGATATTTTTATTTCACTATCGCGAAGTTAGCTAAAATTCGCTTAATCGCCAACACTACCGATGATAAAAAACAAAGCATCCGACAATGAGCCGGATGCTTTGATGATGTTATCCTGTAATTATTATCAAGCTTTGTAGTAATCGAGCTGAGCAGGATTGAAGTTAGCGATGAAATCGGCATGCTTGGTCACTTCGGCTTGAGCGAGCTTGTTGTAGACTGTTGCTGATTTCACAAACGACTCGTTGCGGTTGGCATCGCTGAGCAGGAGGTAGCCCATGATGATGTTGCCGGCCATTTCGACCATGCGGCGAGCCATGAAGTCAGTGTAAGTAGCGTCGTTGGCTTCGGCAACGGCTGCGACTGCCTTTACATACTGCTCGGTCATAGCGGCGAGATTGTCTTTGAGATCCTGAAGTTCGGCCTTGACATCCTGTGCTGCATAGCTGTCGATGAGAGCTTTGTAGGTGCCTGTGGTGACGTGGCGGATGGCTGCCACTACCTGAAGCTGGGTAGTGCCTTCGTAGATTGAAGTGATGCGTGCGTCGCGATAGAGACGTTCGCAAGCGTAATCCTTCATGAAGCCGGAACCACCGTGAAACTGGATACAGTCATATGCATTCTGGTTGCAATATTCGCTGCCCATGCCTTTTGCCATAGGTGTGAGGGCGTCGGCGAGCTTGCTGTAGTGCTTCATTTCGGCGCGCTCGTCGGCTGTGAGGCTGCGCTCTTTGGCGATATCCTCATAGAGTTTGTACATATCGACAAAGCGAGAGCATTCGTAGAGAAGTGCACGGCTTGCATCGAGTTTAGCCTTCATTACCGAGATGAGTTCGGCTACAGCGGGGAACTCGATGATAGCTTTGCCAAACTGCTTGCGGTCCTTGGCATAGGCGAGGGCTTCGCGGTAAGCGAGTTCGCTCACACCGACCGACTGGGCTGCGATGCCGAGGCGGGCACCGTTCATGAGGGCCATCACATATTTGATAAGACCGAGACGGCGGTTGCCGCAGAGCTCGGCTTTTGCGTTCTTGTAGACGAGTTCGCATGTGGGCGAGCCTTTGATACCCATCTTGTTTTCGATACGACGCACGTTGACGCCACCGTCACGCTTGTCATAGATGAACATCGACAGGCCGCGGCCGTCCTTTGTGCCTTCCTCCGAGCGGGCGAGTACGAGATGGATGTCACTGTCGCCGTTGGTGATAAAGCGCTTAACGCCGTTGAGACGCCATGTGCCGTCTTCGTCCTGAGTTGCTTTAAGCATCACTGACTGAAGGTCAGAGCCTGCGTCGGGCTCGGTGAGATCCATCGACATGGTTTCGCCTTCGCATACGCGAGGGATGAAACGAGCCTTCTGGTCTTCGTTGGCAAATTCGTAGATTGTTTCGGCACAGTCCTGAAGTCCCCAGAGATTTTCAAAACCGGTGTCTGCACGGCTGACGATATCAGCTGCCATGATGTAGGGAGTGATGGGGAAGTTGAGACCACCGTAGCGGCGGGGCATCGACATGCCCATCAGACCGGCTTTGCGGCAAGCGTCGAGGTTGTCGACAGTGCCGTCGGCATATATGGCGCGGCCATTGGCGCAAGATGCACCCTGATGGTCTACGCCTTCGGCGTTTTCGGCAATGAGGCCACCGCAGAGATCGCCTACGATTTCAAGAACTTTGTCGTAGTTGTCCATTGCGTCCTCGAAATTACGGGGAGCATAGTCAAATTTTTCGGCATCAGAGAAGTTACGTTCTTTGAGCT
>CAZKYR010000228.1:0-2398 GCA_964557035.1 uncultured Bacteroides sp.
TGCTCGTCGACCTCCGCACCAAGTTCCCCGACCTCACCGGCAAGGTGGCCGAGAAGGTGCTCGTTGAGGCCGACATTACCGCTAACAAGAACGTGGTGCCGTTTGACTCGCGCTCACCCTTCCAGACATCGGGTATCCGTCTTGGTACGGCCGCCATCACTACACGCGGCGTCAAAGAGGATCTGATGGGCGACATCGTCGAGATGATCGACACAGTCCTCAGCAATCCCGAGGACGCAAATGTCATCGCCTCGGTTCGCGCCAAGGTCAACGAGACTATGCAAGACCGTCCCATCTTCGCCTATTAATCGGCATATATTTAAGCTTTAACGACAGCTCGCGAGCCGCACCGGCCGCGGGTTGTCATGTCATTATTCGCTGCTACCGGCAGCATGCAAGCGCTTTATGAAAGATCAAAGATATGATTTGGGCCTGATTACGGTCGTGATGCTTATCAGCTGTTCTATCTTCATTTACACCCCCTACACGGGCGACGATCTGGTGTATGTAGGATTGTTTGGCGGAGTGTCGCCCGAGTGTGATTCAATCGTGCAGTGGCCTCGCTGGTGCGGGTCTCATTGGCTCACCAACAACGGCCGGTTGGCAAACTATCTCATGCCGATATTGGGATTGCTGCCGCACCTGCTCGTGTCGGTGATATGCGCCGCCATGCTCGGGCTGATGTATCGCGCCGCCCTTGCGCTGACAGGCTCGCGCAACGTGATGGTCAACGTGCTGTTCGTGACGGCTGTATCATTTGTGCTGCCGTGGTGGGACTCGATGTTTATCTTTGACTGCCAGCTCAATTATGTGTGGGCGTCAGCGCTTGTACTCACCTCGGTGTGGATGATACTCAAGATCGAGCCGCGACAGCCGTGGTGGTTTGTGGCACTGACAGCGCTCATCTGCTTTTGCGGCGGCATGATGCACGAGGCGGCATCGATGCCTGTGTGTGCCGGACTGCTGCTGTACATCATCCTCAACCGGGCGAATGTTACCCGCGTGCAGATGTGGCTGTCGCTGGCCTTTGCCGTCGGCACCTGCCTCGCCTTGTTTTCTCCGGGCATAATATTGCGTGCGGCGTCAGGGAGCGAGCCCGACGACACCATGTTGTGGCTGTTGCTTAAGTCAGACGTTGTGGCTGCGCTGCTTTGGGTGGCGCTTGGCGTGGCGGCGCTGAGTCGCAAGGGTCGTGTCGCGGTGGGGAGACTGTTGAGGTCGCCGCTCGGCATCTGGGCCGTGGCGGCACTTGTCGGCATCCCTGTCAGTGTCGGCTCGGGCATAGTGGGGCGCAGCGGATGGTTTGCCGAACTCGCAGCGCTGATAGTCATTTTTGGCATCGTCGGCCAAACTATCAAGCGGTCGTGGCGCGCAGTCTCAATGGCTGCGTCTCTTGTCGTCATCGCCCAGCTGATCGGCATATTTGCGTGGCAGCGCAAGCTAAACGATGAGTTTGCCCTTTTTGCAGAGCGTTATGTGCGATCGGACGACGGCACGGTGTTCCTCGACTACACCCGCGACGATCAGCTCCCGTGGTGGGCATTGGGGCGGTTGCGCGGCGTGCTCGACCCTGATGACGCGTGGCTGCTCGATTGCCATGCCAAGTTTTATCGCCGGGACGCGGCGTGGCCTGTCGTATTGCCTGAGGATGCGCGTGGATACATACCTTTGAAGCAGCCATGCGTGGAGCTTGCAAACGGCGATATGCTGATGAGCGAACTGCCCGACCATGCATATCCCTATCTGCTTACGCGCGAGGATTTTATCATCATGCTTTGTGATATCGACGGGGTGACTTGGGTGGCGCAGCCCATAGACTCGGGAGGATGGCATCTCTCCCCCCGGATGATTGACCCGGGCGACCGATAAAATTTTTATAAAAACTGTTTGCAAAGCCAAAATTAATGCGTAAATTTGCACTAAACAATAAAATAATATTAATAACCCCATAACCTTTTGTTAACCATGGAATTACCTTTCGCTGAATCTTGGCGCATCAAAATGGTGGAGCCTATCACAAAAAGCACACGCGAGCAACGTGAAGAGTGGATCAAGGCAGCACACTACAATGTCTTCCAACTCCCTGCATGGCAGGTGTATATTGATTGCCTCACTGATTCAGGTACAGGTGCGATGAGCGACCGCCAGTGGGCTGCCCTGATGATGGGCGACGAGAGCTATGCCGGCGCACGCTCGTTCTTCACTCTCAAAGATACCATCGGCCGTATCACAGGCTTTGACTATGTGATTCCGACACACCAGGGCCGTGCTGCTGAGAACGTTCTCTTCAGCGCACTTGTTAAAGAGGGCGACATCGTCCCCGGCAACTCACACTTTGACACTACCAAGGGTCACATCGAGTCACGCAAGGCTTTTGCTGTTGACTGCACCATTGATG
>CAZKYR010000229.1:0-2369 GCA_964557035.1 uncultured Bacteroides sp.
CATGGCGGCTGCCAATTGCGGTGATGCGGGGTAGTCATATAGCATCGGGGCGGTGGTGCGGTCAAGGTCGACGTCGAGCAGACCGGTGCCCATGAGATGACGGTGGACATTGATGTCTCCAGAGAAACCTTTGTTGCCGGTCTGTATAAATTTGAGGGTGATGACATTGCGGCCTGCCTGCATCAGCTGTCGTGCGTACCAGCCAGTGCACCAGCTTTTGCCTGCATCGGTGTCTATGCCTGTGATAAAGTAGATGTCAGCCATTTTTTTTGAGGATTAAATAAGCTGTCCGGTATGTGAGCGGTGCCTTGCCTTGGGGTGTGCGAGGATAGTGCTCGATGATGCGCCGTATGTCGGCATTTGATGAGTGACGTGTGCCGAGCGAGTTGACCCCTGTCATGCGCATATGTTTGAGCACATCGGCGGGTGAGTCAAACAGCTCGACAATATCCTCGGTCATGGCGCACACTGTGCAGTCGTCGGCGGCAGGCAGAGTGGGGAACGAGAGCGAATTGCCGGTGAGAGATGTCAGTTCGGCGCATGTGCCGGGCAAAAAGTAGGCAAAAGCGGCGATGCCTCCCGGAGTCAATACGCGCTCAGTGTGGCGTAAAAAAGCGTTGAAATCGTTGAACCACTGAAGGGTGGCGGATGAGAGGATGAGGTCCACGCTATCGTCGGGCAATTCGCGGAGCGCCAACTCGGCATCGCATGTGTGTACGTGTTGCGGCGTAATGCCGGCAATGTCGGGGCAATGACCGCTGATGTCCCACAGCCTGAGGTCGCAACCTTGCACCCGATCGACATACAGACGCGTCAGCAGACCGGTGCCCGAACCTATCTCGATGATGCGATGACAATGTGACATGTCAGGCAGATATTCGCTCAGGAGCGCATGGAGACGTCGTGCCACACGCGCCTGCACACCTGCGTGGGCGTCGTAGGTCGTGGCATGTCGTCTGAACGATTTGGTGACTACATCTTTGGCAACGACATAACGGTCGAGGATGCGCTGGAAGTCGACATAATGTTCGCCCTGCTCATCAACTGTGCAGTTCTCTTCGCCCCAGGCTCTCAACTGGTTGTCCGCGCTGATGATGGCATCGTTGCGGCTGACCAGGATGGTACTCCAACTTAGTTGAGGCTTGCCGTCTCCCTGCGGGATGTCAAACCTGACAAGCTCGTCGCGCAGGTCGTCGAGTGAGCGCTGCGGCGCTTCCCGTGCAAATGTGTCATATAAGTCTCCGCACATGCGTCGGTTGAAAGTGTCAACCGATTTGTCAGATAGCGTGCGTAGTGTCAGTGCAAATATGCGTCGCGGTATGCCTTGTGTGTCGTCGACTGCCTTGGGGGTGCCGTTGACGGCAATAGCGGCAGTAATGGGGAGGTTGAGCTGTGGCAACAGTCGGTCGGCGACGCTTACACCAAATGACCAAGCTATTACTACGATTTCGTCATATCCTGTCAGTAGCGATCGGTCAAACCCGTCGTCGCGATAGTCGCTCACCAACATGATGTCATATCCGGGGCGCCGCAGCCGAGCAAAAGGATGCATGTCCATCCCCCAGCCGGCAAAGAAGAGTATCAGGCGTCGGTGGCGCGTGTCGCGGGTGATGAACTGCTGTTTCATGAGTGCCTTTTAATTGAGTTGATGAGACGGACGATGTCATCGGTTGTATGCGCTGCCGAAACAGATATGCGCAAACGCTCTGTCCCTTCGGGTACTGTCGGGCGTCGTATGGGTAACACTTTGACACCGTCATCGGCTATCATCCGGTGCGACATCTCGACTACGCGCCGGGCGTCGCCGATGATGTGCGGAATGATGTGCGAAGTGTCCTGCGCGATGTTGAGTCCAGTTTTGAGTCTGTCGCTCAACATTTTTATCTGCTGACGACGATCGTCCATGTTAACGACGCGGTCGATGACAAAGCGTGACCATGCGGCTTGCATGGGCGCCATGGCAGTGGAGAAGATGAAGCTGCGGGCTGTGTTTAGTAGAAAACGGCGCATGGTGTCGCTCACAATGGTGTATGCGCCTGACGATGCGAGCGCTTTTCCCATCGTGCCGATGATGATGTCTACTTCCTGACGGTCGACACAGAGACCGAGGCCGTTGCGTCCGATAACGCCCACGGCGTGTGCCTCATCGACATAGAGCATCATGCGTGGATATTGGCGCTTGAGGCGACACAATCGGTCGAGGTCGGGCGAGTCGCCATCCATCGAGTAGATGCTTTCGACCACCACCAACAGCCGGTCATACTCGGCCGGCGCATCATGGAGTATTTTTTCGAGTGCGTCAAGGTCGTTGTGAGCAAATCGGGTGAATTTGGCACGCGATAGCACGATGCCGTCAATGATTGAGGCAT
>CAZKYR010000230.1:0-2363 GCA_964557035.1 uncultured Bacteroides sp.
GTGGGCGGCTTTGCGGTCGACCCTGAGGCACCCAAGGACCCCGAGCTTTATGTGCGCTGGCTGCAGTTGGGCACCTTCTCGCCGATTTTGCGCACCCACGCTCAGCAATATGCCGAGCCCTATAACTATCCCGAGCAAAAAGAAATCATCCAAAACCTGATCCGCGCGCGCTATCGCTGGCTCCCCTGCAACTACACCGCAGCGGCACAGAACGCGATGTACGGCCACCCGATCGTACGCCCGTTGGGCTATGGCGAGGCCAATCAGGCACGATATGCCGACGTGGAGGACCAATATCTTTGGGGCGACAACATGATGATAGCGCCGGTGATGCAAAGCGGTGTACACCGCCGCGAGGTCATCTTCCCCGGTGACAACAACACCGTGTGGATCGACTATGACAACCCGGTGAAGAGCTATCAAGGCGGCACGACAGCGACTGTCAGCGCCCCGTTGGCACGTCTGCCGCGGTTTGTGCGCGGCAACACAGCCATCACCCTTACTTTAGGCGAGATGAGCGACACGCGCGGCTACGACCCGTCGTGGTACACTGTCAACTACTATCCGGTGAGCAACGGCAAATTTGACACCGCTGTGATCTATGAGGATGACCGCAAGGATGCCGACGCACTGGCCAAAGGTCAGTATGCCCTCATCACCCTCCATGCCGACAACGACCTGACCGACCGCACAATCACCCTCAGCTCGACCATCCAAGGCTCATATCCCGGAATGCCTGCCAACCGCACCATGACCTATCGCGTGTATGGCATCCCCGAGGCTGCCAAAGTGGTGGACACCACAACCGGCAAGGAACTGACGGCCACCTATAGCACAGAGAGCCGCGTCGTGGTGTTCAACATCCCCGCTGACCACACGGCCACAATGACCTGGTGATGGCGGTCCGCAGCCAAAAATTCACCTATGGCGAGCTCGGCATCGTCAATATGAGCGTGCGCGCCAATGCCGTGCGTGCCTCGGCACGATGGCGGCGCGGGGCGGTCTATCTGACAATCCCCCCGACGATGACCGCCGACGAGGTGATGAAGCTGCTCGAACAATTCAAGCCCCGGCTGTTAGCCGTACGCCCCGGCACCGGACACTATGACGGGGAGAGGATAGAATATCACGACTTTGCCCTCACCGTCACCTCACGGTCGCTCACAACGGGGTGCATGGAGATTGCCAAAGGGAAAGGCGCGAACGAATATATCATATGCGCCGGCACGGCGCTCACCGCCGGCACCTCCGACGCAGATGCGCTGATTGACAACCTGATCCTGTCATTCGCACAGTCACAGATGCGTCCACTTTTTGAACGTGCTCGGGCGACGGCCAACCGGTTGGGGTGCAGTGTGAAAGAGTGGCGCACCGGGCATGGCGTCAACCGGTTGGGGTCGTGCAGCTCGCGCGGAGTGATCACGCTGTCAAAGCGTGTGGTGCTACTGCCGGTCGAGCTGCAGCACTATGTGGTGTGTCACGAGCTGGCGCACCTGACGCACTTTGACCACAGCTCAGCGTTTCACCATTTGCTCGACAGCTACCTCGCCGGGCGCGAGCGCGAGCTGACAGCGGCACTGAGGAAGTGGCTCAGGTCGCATCCGATATAGTCTCAAATGACCATAAAACAATCGCAATATGAAAATCAAAAACATCTCAATCAAAAGCATCATGGCCGCCATCGCGGCTCTGTTTGCCACCACAAGCCCGTCGGCATCGGCAGTGACGACAACAGTCAAGCACCCCGACTGGTCGCGCAACGCCGTCATCTATGAGGTCAACTGGCGTCAGATGACCCCCGGCGGTACAATCAACGAACTGACACGCGAGCTGCCTCGCCTCAAAAACTTGGGCGTGGACATATTGTGGCTGATGCCGGTACACCCCATCTCGGAGCTCAACCGCAAAGGGGAGCTGGGCAGCTATTACGCGGTGCAGGACTACCGCGGCATCAACCCCGAGCTCGGCACAGAGGAGGAAATGAAGGCATTCATCGACACCGCACACAAAGCAGGCTTCAAGGTGATCATCGACTGGGTGCCCAACCACACCGGCTGTGACCACGCGTGGGTGACAGAGCATCCCGAATACTATGCCCGCAACGAGGAGGGGGAGATGTACGGCCCGTTTGACTGGACCGACGTCTACAAGCTCGACTACAGCAATCCGGCCACACGCCGGGCGATGACCGAGGATATGAAATGGTGGCTGACCGAGATGGGGATAGACGGATTCAGATGTGACGTGGCCATGCAAGTGCCGACCGACTTCTGGAACGAGGTACGTCCGCAGCTGCAGGCTGTCAAGCCCGACCTCTTCATGCTCGCCGAGGCCTCAGAGCCCGACCTTGAGGTGCACGGCTT
>CAZKYR010000231.1:0-2362 GCA_964557035.1 uncultured Bacteroides sp.
GTCATGTTTTGCCACTTGGAGCCGTAGGGGTTCCACTGATAGTAGAGATGCCAGGTGCCATCCTTGTAGAACATGCCGTTGGGGTCGTTCATCCAGCCATAGAGCGGGGTGTGGTGAAACGCCGGACGATACTTCTCGCGGTTTGTCACGTCGAGCGTGTCTACAAGCTCAAAATTGTTCCAGCACGCATCCTCCTTAGCCTCGCGGACAGTCGAGCGGTCGTGCGAAGTGATGATGTTGAACACCACATTGTGGCCTTTGTAGGGGGTCAGGTCAAACGGCACCGAGTAGTCAACCTTTGATTTTGCCAGGCGCACGTAGATTGTTTTTTCGAGCTTGCCGTCGACGAGCACATTCACCGTGGCATCGTCATAGGCCTCTTGCACCGGCATCATCAGATATCGGGCGTCGCCATCGACACGCACCAGCGTGTTGTTGACGCCCAGATGTTCGACCTTGACACCGTCAGCGGCACTCGCCGACACGGCTGTCGCGCCTGACAGCCCTATCGCAACCAATGCCACATCGATTTTGGATTTTATATTCATAACATTCGGTATTGATTTTCGATTGTGTTTTCTACTGCAAAACTACAATTTTATATAATATTGCAGTTATAAAAAATCGTGCAATAAGTAGCACAAATGTTGCATTGCACAAAATTTCATAGCAAATGCTCTGTTCTTCATAATTTTGTTTTATCTTTGCCGTACGGATAATGAAAAATCTAATCCATGACAACCCGACTTATAACATATTTAATAGCCCTGTTGTTGCTTTTGCCACTCGCCGGGTGCAAAGAAGAGAAGCACTATCGCATCGGCGTCTCGCAGTGTAGCGAGGATGACTGGCGCCGAAAAATGAACGACGAGATCAATCTCGAAATCATGTTCCACCCCGAGGCCGAGGTCGAGATCCGTTCGGCTGACGACAGCAACGAAAAGCAGATCGCCGACATCAGATATTTTGTTGACAACGACTTTGACATCATCATTGCTGCCCCGAACGAGGCCGATGCCATCACCCCCATCATCAAGGAGGTGTACGAGTCGGGGATACCCGTCATTGTCTTTGACCGCGATATCAACGGCAACTACTACACTGCTTCACAGGGTGTTGACAACTATGGCATCGGTGAGTCGGCTGCTCAGTATGCCCACAACCTCGTCGGCGACGGCGGCACGGTGCTTGAGATATATGGCCTGACCGGCTCCACACCCGCCATACAGCGGCACAACGGATTTGTCGACAAGGCAAAAGACCTCGGCCTCAGCATCGTAGGCTCGGCTCACGGCAACTGGAATTATGAGGATGCGGCGGTCGTGGCCGACTCGCTGCTCGCACTTCACCCCGACATTGATCTTATCTACGCCCACAACGACCGCATGGCCATCGCAGCCTCAGAGATAGCACGCCAAAAAGGGCTGAACGTGAAAGTGATCGGCATCGACGCCGCCCCCGAGATCGGCATCAAGGCCGTGGCCGACAGCGTTATCGATGCCACTTTCCTCTATCCCACCGAGGGCTATCGGCTTATCCGCACTGCCCTGGCTATCCTTGAAGACGAGCCATACCAAAAAGAGATAAGGCTCCCTGTCTCATCGGCCGTTGACCAATCAAACGCCGACATACTGCTGTTGCAAAACGAGTCGCTCAAGGAGGAGACCGCCAAAATCAAACTGCTCAAAACGCAGGTCGAGGATTATTGGAGCAAGCACTCGGCCCAGACCACGCTTTTCTATGCCTCGATCGTGATAGTGGTGTTGCTGTTCGGCTTCCTCTTCATGGTGCTCAAGTCGTTTTGGCAGCACAAGCGCAACCAAAAAATCCTCCTCGAGCAAAACAAACTCCTGGCCCAGCAACGCGACACCGAGAAGCATCTCAACGAACAGCTCAACGCCGCCACGCAGTCCAAGCTCATCTTCTTCACCAACGTCTCGCACGACCTGCGCACACCCCTGACACTCATCGCCGAGCCGGTCGAGCAGCTGCAGGCCGCCGACTATCTCACTCCGCAGCACAGCGCTCTGATGAAGATTGCCAATAAAAACGTCAAGATTCTCAAACGCCTCATCAATCAGATACTCGACTTCCGCAAATATGAGAACGGCAAGCTGCAGGTAAATCTCTCGGAGGTGCCCATCGCCGAGCTCATCCGCGACCGGGCCGAGGCTTTCACCGCCATCGCCCGCAAACGGCAGATCAAGCTGACGGTCGACATCGCCATCGACCCCGCCGTGACCATGGCGTTAGACACCGAGAAGATTGAACGAGTGCTTTTTAACCTCATGTCCAACGCTTTTAAGTACACCCCTGACAACGGACGGATACATGTGTCTTGCAGCTGTGACGATGACCGGCT
>CAZKYR010000232.1:0-2328 GCA_964557035.1 uncultured Bacteroides sp.
CTTGCCCCCCTCTTCAAAGTTTGGTTTGATGCGGTCAAAGAAATTTCTTAACGGTTTCAAAATATGCGATTTAATAATGATCGGTAATGTGGTTTATTGCAACTCCTTGCGCATGTATTCGAGCCCTTGACGCACTATTTGCTGCAACGGCAGCTTTGATGTGTCGACATACTCGGCGGCGGCGAAATCCTCGGGCGCGACCTCATAGATGCCCAAAGCCTCCATACGCTCGATGTCACGGGCAAGGATGGCTTTGATCAGATACTCGGGCATGATGTCCATCGGTATCATCTTTTCATACTGACCTGACATGATCATCGCACGGCGTCCGCCATTCAATCGCGCGTCGGGGCTGAAGAGACGTTTTTTCAAGAAGTGTCCGAGGAAAGTCGGGCTCTCGCTCATCTTTGAGGGGCTCAGCGATGCCCAGCCCATGAACTCATCGACATCATCACCCTCGCGTATGACAGTGACTTGGCGGTAGGGGAACCGCAGATAGCCGTCGGCGGCGATGGCAACGCCGGTGAGGACGTTGCCGCTGATGATGCGGTGGTGGCAGCCATCGTTTTTTACATTATTTAATAGCAGTGAGCGAATATCTGCCCCGATCGGTACGCGGACATAAGCCGGTTTTATGACCTCCGGACCCGTGACGGCGACGGTCGTCATGTAGTCGGGAGCTCCTGTTGTCATGAGTTGACCGAGGTATAGGAGCGTCAAGGCATCGAGGGTCCAGATGACTTCGCCTTTGTTGACCGGCGCTATGTTAGCGGCCAAAATGCCGGCGTTTGAGGCGGGGAAGCGGCCTGTGACGACGTAGTTCTCGGCGTTTTTGAAATCGCTCAGCTTGCTCTCGGCACCCCGGCATACATACACCTTGCCGTCGGTGAGGCGCGTCAGCAGGTCGATTCCGGCCTGCAGCAGGTCGGCTTTGCCATCAAGGATGGCATCCATGTCGGGTGCTAAAGGAGCGAAATCGATGAGTGACACAAAGATGTCGCGCGGCTTGACTCCGGGGACCGGGACAATGTCGTAGGGGCGCTGGCGCATCATCGCCCACAGGCCTGTGCGTTGCATGGCCGTGATGACGGCATCGTTGTCGGTGTCGTTAAATCTATATCGTGTGACCGGTTCAACCGATTCGCCAAGTTGGATGACGATACGCTCGAGCTTGCGTCGCTCGCCGCGTACAACCTCTGTGACTGTGCCGGCCACGGGCGACACAAGAGACAGATTCTCAAATATTTTATCATGGATGATGGGCGTGCCGGCCTCCACGTGGTCGCCCTGCTTGACAATCACTTTGGGTGTAAGGCCAATAAAATCATCGGGCGTGACGGCCACCGATGACACCCGCAGGTCGGCGACCGCCGTGTTGCATGCACGACCCGCGAGATTGAGCTGCACTCCTCGCTTGAGACTTAGATTTAGAGATTTGCTCATTATTAATAGTTTTTTAGTATAGAGTGCAAAGATAGTTAAAATTTGCAAAACAGAGCCGAAGCGTGCCAAATAATTGCGAAAAAAAAGTTGATGACAAAAAAATTGCTTAAAAGATTTTGCGAAGTCAAATATTATCAATAATTTTGCGTTAGCTTTTAGTGAGTACACGAGCTGATCGGGACCAAGACCTGAGCAGTAGCGGGTTATCTCACTTTTAGTTGTGAGCATCCATTAGGCTACTCACCTGACATAAAACCGCAAGCGTTACCTGCCGTACCATGAGAACGAAGCCTGACATCACGATAGGGCAGAGGCTCAAGCAGAGACAAAGCAAATATTTAACAACCAAATAATTATCAATTTACTAACAAAAAAAGTATTTAAAAAGTATGGAAGCTCAAAAGCCCACACAGCCCGCAAAGCCTGCGGCTAAAAAACCTGCAAAATCAGGCAGCAACGTACGCGGCATCAAATCAGCCGGACTCGTAATCCTCGCTTGCTTTGTAGTAGCTGTTGTTTTGTTCCTCTTTGTCTTTGGTTCACACACTCACTTTGAGTATGAAGGTGATTACACCGGCTCAATGTGGTTTGCGCCCGATGATCTCAAGTATCACCCCACCGACCTGATCGGTACTGTGTTCAAAGGCGGTATCATCGT
Organism: uncultured Bacteroides sp.; assembly: GCA_964557035.1. Taxonomy (GTDB): domain Bacteria; phylum Bacteroidota; class Bacteroidia; order Bacteroidales; family Muribaculaceae; genus CAZKYR01. The sequence goes on from CAZKYR010000232.1 coordinate 2,102, forward strand.
ACCTGTCCTCCAGACACTTCTTCTCACTGTGCTCGTGCTCTCTGTTGAGCGTTACATCGCTCTCGGCAGCGCCAAAGGTACAGGCTCAATCACCAAATTCGTTGCCGGCGTGAAAGCCGCTTTGGCAAAGAACGACATCGCTGCCGCTAAACAGCTCTGCGCAAAACAGAAAGGTTCTGTAGCTGCTGTTGTTGCTGCCGCTCTCACCCGCTATGAGGAAATGGACA
>CAZKYR010000233.1:0-2327 GCA_964557035.1 uncultured Bacteroides sp.
AGTGATAGCTGTCGTGACCCGCGGCGACGACACCATCAAGACCATGGCCGACCACGTCATCGAGATACCGCCGGTGATCGAATGCCTCTCGCCGATCGTCGCCGCCATCCCCCTGCAGCTGCTGGCCTACCACATCGCCATCATGAAGGGGCGCGACGTCGACATGCCACGCAACCTGGCAAAGAGCGTGACTGTAGAGTAACGCCCTCGCACGCTACATTTCCCCAAAATAGCTGTATATCACAAAAAAATAAGTGGACACCTCCGTTTTGTCGGTCGGTGTCCACATCTGTTTTGCGAGAGCCGGTGAGATTGATTACATCATTGCGCTTGCGGCTTTAGCGGAGATTTTCTGAAAACGGGCCAATTGTGCCGGTGTCATGTCATCGGCTTCCTCATCGAGCTCTTTCTCGAGCTGTTCGGCTTTTTCGAGCAGTTCAGGATAATCGTTAATTGCGCTCATGTCGCCGTTCATCGCTTTCTTGGCTAATTTTATATACTCGTCCATATACTCCTCGTAGGCATCAAGCAGTCTGTCGATGTCTCCGCTCGAGTTAGATGTTGATTCGACAACTTCTTCATTGTCGTTATCCTCAGCCACGGCTTCGGTGGTTACTTCGGTTTCCGCGCCATATCGGTCAGCCGATTCGGCTTTCTCGGTCTTTGAGCCGCATGAGGTGAGCATGATGGCTGCGACAGCGATAAGTGATAGTTTTAATGTTTTCATAATTGCGATATTAAGTAATAAGTTTTCGGTGCAAATTTAGTTACAATTATACTTTAGAAAAATTCCATTTTGTTCCACTTCTGATGAATTTGGACAAAGGACCTGTCACATGATAGAGGGTAGGAGAGGGTAGGGGAGATGGAAGCAGAGAGAGGGAGAGAGGGAGAGAGGGTAGGAGAGGGAATGGAATGAGGAGTTGTGTTTTAGTGATGGAATTGCTATCTTTGCGGGGGAATAATATATGGATTTCTCGGATGAAAATTCGGTGATGGAGCCACTTGACGGCGGTGTCGCTATCGAGGGGTTGCAGGTGCTTGAGCAGCGACGGATGAATGTGCTGTACAGGCTGACGCGGCATGGGCGGAGGTTTTTTGTCAAGGGGATTAATCCCGAGTATGCCGACCGGGCCCGTGCGCTGTCGCTGCTGAGGAAAGAGTATGATTTAGGCATGAGGCTGGATCATCGGGGGGTTGTCCGTTTTCTGTCGATGGAGCGGGTGACCGGCGCCGGAGAAGCAATCATCATGGAGTGGGTTGATGGCCTGACTTTGAGCCGGTGGATGCATACGGGGCCCTCGGTGCAACAGCGTGTCAGAATGGCGCGTGAGATAATTGATGCGGTTGATTATATGGCTGAACATGGTGTAGCACATCGCGACTTGAAGCCTGATAATATAATGGTACGCCATAGCAACGGCGCTCCCTGTCTGATAGATTTCGGACATGGTGACAGTGATGACTACTTAGTGCATAAGTTAGCTGCCGGCACGTCGGCGTTCGGCGCTCCCGAGCAGCATGAGCATAAGGAATCGGGCAGGGCAACTGATGTTTTCGCGCTCGGCAGGATACTGGAATTCCTTAAGCTTCCACGAGCTTATTCTCGACTCATACGGGCATGCCTGAGAGAGAATCCTGCACAGAGGCCCGACGCTGACGCGGTTAGAAAGCGGTTTGCATGGTGCACAACGGTCAGCCGATTGTGGATGCCGGTGTCGGTAGCCTGCATAGCGTGCGGGGTTGCGGCGGTATTACTGACGGCTAACAGGGATGATGTCGCGCCGGTGGCAATGTCACCTGACGGCGTTGAGAGCGCGAGAGTCGAGCTGCCGGCTGATGTAACGGAGCAACCTGTGGAACAGGAAGAACGAACAGTACGGGGGCCGTCTGCAGAGGTCAATTCGGCGCCCGTGCCTGAGGACAGTCGGGTCGCGCAGCCCGATTACACGGCCGATGAGGCGTATGAAAAGGCTCTCGGACAAACGCAGGAGCTTCTAAAGACTTATGACGAGCGATTTCGCAAAATCAGGGAACATGATTATTCTCAGGGGGCGACAGAGGAGTTTTTCAAGTATTGCGAAAATGTGTCGCAGGAGGAGTATGTAGATTTTTCCAAGATAGTTCAGCAGTTGGCTGATGAGCTGAATACACTAAGACTGCCCTATGAGCAGGTGGCAGAGTACACCGTGCGTCTTGGCAATTATCATCACGATGCCGTAAGCAAAGCAATCAAAGTGGAATAAAATGGAATTTCACGGTTGGGAAAGATTGTGTAATTTTGCTGAAGAGCCTGTCTCACAAGAAATGTTAAATTCTGAGCGGTC
>CAZKYR010000234.1:0-2321 GCA_964557035.1 uncultured Bacteroides sp.
TACTTTTTTATCGTCTGCCATTTAATATGCTTTTGTATGAGATTATCAAAAACTGATTTGCTGTTTATCGCTTATTACGCACTTGATTGACGATCAGCGGCGTCGAGGTGTGGCCTTGACCTGATATGAGCACTTGACCTTGCCGTCGACGATGTTGTGCAATTTGCCGCGTATCAACTGCTTGCGAATTGGAGCGATGTGGTCGATGTAGACTTTGCCCTCGAGGTGATCGCACTCGTGCTGCACGATGCGGGCAAGAAAGCCGCTCATTTCCTCGACATGCTCGTTAAAATCCTCATCAAGCCATGTGAGACGTATGTGCTCGACACGCTTGACGTTTTCGCTCAGTCCCGGCAGGCTGAGACATCCCTCCGAGCGGCTCACAGGCTCGCCGTCGAGCACCTCGACGTGAGGATTGATAAGAGCCAGCTTGCGTCCCTTGCACTCCTCAAAATCCTCACCCAACGGGTCGGCATCGATGACAACAATGCGGTCGGCACGCCCGATCTGAGGGGCTGCCAGTCCGACACCCTCGGAAGCATACATTGTCTCGAACATGTCAGCGATGAGCTGTTTGAGGCCCTCATATTGGGGCGTGATCTCTTTTGCAGTCTCGCGGAGGACTGGTTGGCCGTAAAGATATACCGGTAATTTCATAATCAAATGTTTGCTGTGCTTTGTAAATAGTCGTTGAGTAGAATGGTAGCCGAGATCTCGTCAACAATGGCCTTGTCGCGGCGTTGCATCTTCTTCATGCCGCCGTCGATCATGGCGCGGTGTGCGAGCACCGAGGTGAACCGCTCGTCATAGAACACAATCTGCGGCCCGTCAGCGCCTAAGGCAGCCTTGAGGCGATTGATGGCAGGTGTGAGATAGCGCATCGACTCTGACGGCTCGCCACGCAAGGTTGTCGGCAACCCGACAACGATGCGGTCGACACTCTCGCGGGCTATGTAGCCCTTGACAAAGTCGTTGAGCGTGTGGGTGGCAACCGTGGTGAGCCCGTTGGCAACGATGCGCAACGTGTCGGTGACCGCGATGCCACAGCGCTTGCGTCCAAAATCTATTGACATGAATCTACCCATTGCGAGTGCAAAGTTACTCAATTTTTGTGTGAAACGCGCTCTTAGTCGGTTGAAAATTCCTAACTTTGCATCTCATTAGCATCATGCAAAAAAATCCGGTCAAATATTTCATCCTGTTTGTCGCGCTGACGGTCATCACGGCGTGCAGCAGCACGCGTCATGTGCCCTCTGACAAATATTTGCTCGACCGCGTGACCATCGAGGTCGACGGGCCGGGACATGACGATGCGCCGACATCAAAACTGATCAACTACCTGCGGCAGCAGCCTAACCACCGGGTGCTCGGGTTTTTAAAACTGCAGTTGGGCATCTACAACATGTCGGGACGCGACAGCACACGCTGGTACAACAAATGGGTGCGTCGCCTGGGACAGCCGCCCGTCATCTACGACTCGTCGCTCACACGCCAATCGGCACGTCAGCTGCAGCTGGCGTTGATGAACATGGGCTACAACGATGCGTATGTCCTCGTAGACACTCTCAAAAATGACGCCGATCGCAAAGCGTCAGTCAAATACACTGTCGTCACAGGCGAACCGTTCGTAATAGACAGCATAAGATATGACATCTCTGACCCCGCCATAAGCAACATACTGCTCTATGACACCCTGGTCAGCGAAGTGCGTCCCGGTGTACGGCTCGACCGCAATCTGCTCGATGCCCGGCGTGCCACGCTGACCGCACGCCTGCGCGACGCAGGCTACTATGCCTTCAACAAAGACTACATCACATTTTTGGCCGACACGGTGGCCGACAACAAAGGGGTCAGGCTGACGATGAAGGTCGACAGACCGACATTGCCCTCTGACACGTCTGCCTACAAGCGTGTCGACCGATATGTCATTGCCAAGGTGTATGTCATCACCGATGGCGGCGAAGTGCAGTCAGACGACATACGCATCACCGCCGCCGACACGGTCGTCTGCAACGGCACAACAATCTACTATGGCAGCGACCGCTATCTCAAACCCTCGGTCATCGACGAGAACATACACATCTCCCCCGGCAGCACATACAACGCCTCGGCCATAGAGCGGACATACGAATCGTTCAGCCGCCTGGGCATCATCAAATCGGTCAACATCATCATGAAACCGGCCGGACACCTCGGCGACGACATGCTCCTTGATGCTTACATCCTGCTGTCGCGCACAAAAAAGCAAGGCGTCACCTTTGAGGTTGAAGGGACAAACTCGGAGGGAGACCTCGGTTTTGGCATCGGATTGACCTACAGCC
>CAZKYR010000235.1:0-1568 GCA_964557035.1 uncultured Bacteroides sp.
CCGCGACCCTCGGCTTGGGAAGCCAATGCTCTACCAACTGAGCCACTGCCGCATTGCAGTTGCAAAGGTAGGGCTTTTTTGTGATTTTTTCAAACGTTTGCCGAGGTTTTTTGTGCCGCGGTTTGATAATTGTCGCTAGCCTATTACAATTTAAGCCTCTTTAGGTGATTCGGGAAGAGCGATCTTGTCGATGCGGCGTTGGTGACGTCCACCTTCAAACGGGGTGTTGAGGAATGTCTCCACAATCTCGATGGCTGTGACGGCGTCGATGAACCGTGCGGGCATCACAAGCACGTTGGCGTCGTTGTGCTGACGTGCCAGGGCGGCTAACTCTTTGTTCCAGCAAAGGGCTGCCCTGATGCCTTTGTGTTTGTTGAGGGTCATGGCGATGCCGTTGCCGGTGCCGCACATGGCGATGCCGGGATAGCACTCGCCCGACTCAACGGCGTCGGCACATGGATGTGCAAAGTCTGGGTAGTCGCAGCTGTCGGCCGAGTTGGTGCCAAAGTCGCGTACCGGTACATCTTGAGCATCAAGATAGCCTTCGATATAGCTTTTGAGCTCATAGCCTGCATGGTCGCTGCAGATTGCGATGGGGTGATTGGGCTTGAGGATTGTCATTGTCTTATTTTTCTTTTTGGGTCTTTGTCTTTGTTGTTTTTGCGGTTGTTTTTGCGGTCTTTTTTGCCGGCTTGTCGGTTTTCTCTGATTTGGAGCCGGCGACCTGATTGTCGCGCAGACGGTGCTCCTCGTTGAGATGCTCGGCATTGAGGCGCAGGTTGCTCACCTCATGGTTGAGGGCTTCAATCTCACGCGCCTGATTGCGGATGGTGGTCAGCAGCGAGTTGAGCTCCTCGTTCTCGATTGTGAGCGGATATTGCTCCTCGACGCGGACGATGAAGTCGGCAAGCACGTTCATGTAGTTTGTGAAAGCCTCAAACGGTGTCTCGTAGGGGCTGAACATGGCGTGGAGCGCGCCGTCGGCACGTCTCTTGGTCGACATGTAATAGAGGTGGTCGGACGACTGGAGGTAATTCCAGTCGAGTTTGAGTCGGCGGTCATCACACAGGCGCACGCGCTCGCTGACCGAATAGAGCTTGTCAAATGCCTCTTTTTGCAGTTTGTTGCCGAGCCATGCCGACACGTCGCGTGCCTCATCGGCCCACGAGGTGGGGTAGGGCATCGACAGCGTGCCGACGGCCTTGAATTTGCGAATTGCGGTCGAGGGGAGCATGAACTCGACTCCACGCTCGGCGGCAAAGCGCGGCAGAGCCTCAAAAAATTTGAATATGCCGGTCGTGCTGTCGAGCGAGCCTCCAAGTGTCTCGATGTTGAGGTAGATGTTGAATATCTGCTCCTCGGACTGTGTGTCGGCTATCCAACCGATGTATTTGTCGGCTGTGAGCGGATACTCGTTCCACTCGTGGTCGGCAAAGCGCACCGAGATGTCCTCGCTGAGCTTGGCGTTGCGCAACAGCAGCTTGAGCTTGGGCGCGGTCTCGGCTGCATATACATAGTTGGGCGACTTCCAGCCCAGGATGTGCTTGGCTCCCTCGGTTATGACCCCT
>CAZKYR010000235.1:1578-2290 GCA_964557035.1 uncultured Bacteroides sp.
GCTGTAGATCATCTCGGTGTTGTGGAACACTTGCGTTTTGAGGCCGAACAGGTCCTCGATCTTTTTGGCATGTTCCTTGACCGAGCGCTCAAACTCGTCGGCGTCGGCAAGCGATGAGAGCGAGTGGTTGTAGGTCTCGGCCGTGAACTCTACGTGGCCTGTGTCGGCGAGCTGTTTGAGCAGGTCGACAAATTCGGGTACATAGTTCTCACATTGCTCCAGGGCGATGCCGCTGACCGAGATGGCGCATTTGAACGCGCCGTTTGACTCCTTGATCATGCGCAGCAGGGTCTCGGCTGCGGGGATGTAGCTGCGGTGGGCGATGCGGGTGATGATGTCGTCATTGACAAAATCGTCATAGTAGTAGTGGTCGTTGCCGATCTCAAAAAAGCGGTATCTTTTCAGGCGAAACGGCTGATGTATCTGGAAATAAAAACAAACGGCTTTCATTGTTGATGTCTTGTATTAATTGTTCTGAGTTGCGAGTACCTTATTATATATATCGATAACCTTTTTGCCGGCCTTGTCCCATGTGATTTGTGCCACCTCTTTGAGGCCGTCCTCTCTGAGCTGACTGTAGAGTGCCGGATAGTTGGTGATGGCGAAGATGGCGTCGGCCATCGCATCGACATCCCAGTAGTCTGTCTTGATGACGTTGTTGAGAATCTCGGCGCATCCCGACTGCTTTGTGATGATAGATGGCACTCCCATC
>CAZKYR010000236.1:0-2287 GCA_964557035.1 uncultured Bacteroides sp.
CAGAGAGGTACGCAAAATTGCCGACAAATATGGCAAACGTGTCATCTTTGACTCGGCTCGATTTGCCGAGAACGCATACTTCATCAAGACCCGCGAGGAAGGCTATGCCGACAAGCCTATCAAAGAGATTGTCAAAGAGATGTTCAGCCTCGCCGACGGCATGACCATGTCGGCCAAGAAAGACGGCATCGTCAACATGGGCGGTTTCATCGCTACACGTCACGAGGACTGGTATGAGGGTGCAAAAGCATTCTGTATTCCCTTTGAGGGCTATCTGACCTACGGCGGCATGAACGGCCGCGACATGGAGGCACTTGCTGTCGGTCTCGACGAGAACACCGAGTTTGACAACCTCCACACCCGCATCCACCAGGTTGAATATCTGGCTAAACGCCTCGACGAGTTCGGTATCCCCTACCAGCGTCCGGTCGGCGGTCACGCCCTCTTCATCGACGCCGGCATGATTCTGACCAACGTGCCCAAAGAGGAGTTCCCCGCACAGACTTTGACTGTCGAGCTCTACAAAGAGGCCGGCGTTCGTGGCTGCGAGATTGGCTACATCCTCGCTGACCGTGACCCCGTCACCCGCGAAAACCGCTTTGGCGGCCTCGACCTGCTGCGTCTGGCCATCGCCCGCCGCACTTATACAGACAACCACATGGATGTGATCGCTGTAGCCCTCAAGAATGTGTACGACCGCCGCAATGAGATACGTCACGGCTATCGCATCACCTGGGAGGCCGAACTGATGCGTCACTTCACCGTGCAGCTCGAACCTGTTACCGACTAAAATAATATTAACCCATAATCTATATCACGAAAATGAAGAAACATAATTTTTATGCAGGCCCCTGCATCCTCAGCGAGTCTACAATCAAAAACACCGCTGATGCCATCATCAACTTCGCAGACATGGGCCTGTCTATCCTCGAGATCTCTCACCGTTCAAAACAGTTCCAGGCTGTGATGGACGAGATTGATGTCCTCTTCAAGGAACTTCTCGAGGTGCCCGAGGGCTACTCAGTGATCTGGCTCGGCGGCGGTGCCAGCCTGCAATTCGCAATGTGCCCGATGAACATGCTCAAATCAAAAGCTGCTTATCTCGACACAGGCGTGTGGGCAAGCAAAGCTATCAAAGAGGCAAAACTCTTTGGCGATGTTGAAGTTGTCGCTTCATCAAAAGACCGCAACTACAACTACATCCCCCGCGACTACACTGTCCCCACCGATGTTGACTACTTCCACTACACTTCAAACAACACCATCTATGGTACAGAGATCCGCAAAGACCCCGAGGTTGGCGTACGCATGATCGCCGACATGTCGTCTGACATCTTCTCTCGCCCCGTTGACGTGGCTAAATATGACCTCATCTATGGCGGTGCACAAAAGAATATCGCTCCCGCAGGTGTGACATTCGTCATCGTTAAAAATGACGCACTCGGTCACTCACGCCGCACCCTCCCCACCATCCTCAACTATGAGACACATGTCAAGAAGGGCTCGATGTTCAACACTCCTCCCGTGCTCCCCTTATTCTCAGCGCGTGAGACTCTCCGCTACTACAAATCGCTCGGCGGCGTGCGCGAAATCGAGAAGATGGCCGAGGCTAAGGCTGCCAAACTCTATGAGGCAATCGACTCAAGCCGCATCTTTGTCGCTACTGTCCCCAACCACGAGGATCGTTCGCGCATGAATGTTTGCTTCGTCATGAAACCCGAGTATGCCGAGCTCGAGAAAGATTTCATCGAGTTCGCAACCGCACAGGGCATGATGGGCATCAAGGGCCACCGCGACGTTGGCGGCTTCCGTGCATCGCTCTACAATGCTCTGCCGATGGAAAGCGTAGAGGCTCTCATCGCCTGCATGAAGGAATTCGAATCTAAAAACGCTTAATCCCGCCCCTCAGGACATGAAGATATTAGTATTCACCGAGAAGCCTTTCGCACCTGCTGCCGTGAAGGCTATCGAAAACGCTGTAAATGCGGCCGGTGCCGACCTCGAACTCGTGGAACGCGGCACCCGCGACGACCTGCTCACTGCCGTAGCTAACGCAGACGGCCTCATCGTTCGCTCCGACAAAATCGACGGCGAAGTGATGGACCATGCCAAGAACCTCCGCGTAATCGTACGCGCCGGTGCCGGCTACGACAATATCGACCTGGCTGCCGCTACCGAGCATGGCATCTGCGTAATGAACACTCCCGGCCAGAACTCCAACGCTGTGGCTGAGCTCGTGTTCGGCATGATCATCATGATGATGCGCAATCGCTACAACGGCACTTCC
>CAZKYR010000237.1:0-2285 GCA_964557035.1 uncultured Bacteroides sp.
CTGTGGTAAGCAGCAGGGCGGTTTTGGCCGAGCCCATCGTGCCGTATCTAAAGTATAGTTTGCCGTGTCGGTGCATAAAAAGTCGGTTAAATCGAGCACAAAGATAGTGAAAAAAGCTGAGGAGCGTGCCACGGGTGGTGACAAAATCAATCCGAACGGTTTTAAAATTATTTAAAAATGAGGTCAGATGTTGTTGATTATAATATTAATGGCTATATTTGCATGATTTTATAGCGAACAAGGGGCGCGCCATGTCAACAGGGCGCTCCAAACGCCTGAAAAACAGACACTAATATCAATCAATAACCTAATCACATTAAAATGAAGAAAATTACTCTGATGGGATTGTCACTCGCCATGCTTGCCGGCATCGGTCAGCAGGCAGCGGCGCAAGTGGGCTACCCCTCGTATAGCGAGGATACGTTCAAGGTCCTCGGCGAGGGTATGTTCCGCGATGACATCGTGACATTTATTTATTCGAGCAAGCCTCGCAGCTGGAAGGTGACAGTCGAGGAGAGCGTTGAGCATCCGGGCGTGTATCGCGTGCTTGAGCCGTACAAAAACTCGGGCTACGGCACCTACATCCCCAACACGGAGTTTGACCAATATCTTTATATCGATGCGTCAGACCCCGAATTTGTTTACATGCAAAACTACCGCACCGGCATTTACTCGGGCCAGGAGATAGATGAGAATGGAAATTATATTCTCGATGAGAACGGTGAGCCGTACAAGTGTCAATATGAGGTGGGTTCGATAGCAGGCTGCAACACAATTATTTATGGTTGGGATAGCGGCCGATTGAACACCATCGATGACGGTGACCAGGGTCAGATTTATCTCGGATCAATCACATTCCCGACCGGATCACTGCTTGTGCGCAATGCGAGCGACCGAGAGACTGATCCGTACAAGAGCTATATCTGGATGCCGACCAACCGTCACGGCGAGTTCTGTCTGCGTCTGCCCGGTGCACCCGACACTGACATGAAGGTCACCATCGGCGACTATCGCGAGGTGTCAGAGGATGAGGTTTGGATTCCGGCCTCGTTTAACTACAGCTTTGACCTCGACAAGGCCGTCGTGATGATGCAACGCGGCGAGTATTCTCCCCGCGTGATGGAAGATTTTGCCAATGGTTTGATAGAGGGCAAGACTATCTATGACGACCATGCCACGATCGAGTATCCGTTTGAAGGCTCGGATGTGTACACGGCCTATATGCTTGGCTATCTTGATGATGAGGTGGTGTCACGCCAATATGCTTCGCGCGAGATCCGCATCGACCGCGACTGGCTGCCGCTGTCGACCTACGGCCAATGGAGAGAGGTGTTCATCTCTGACAATCAGCTCACTGAGGAGGGTTGGATGCAAGGTGTGGTAGAGCCCCGCGACTATTATATCAACATCGAGCAAAACAGCAAAAATGCGGGCGAGATACGTCTGGTGAACCCCTATACCAATAACGCTCCGACATATTACTACTATGCTAATGAGGATACGTATGACAATGACCACATGTACTATGTATACTTTGATCTGTCAAACCCCGACCGCGTGTTCATGCGCACGACCGAGAACGGTATCGGCCTGAACGTTGATTGGGCCGGCGGCAAAGTACGTATTTCGTCGCGCGCATATCGCTACACCACCAGCGGCGGCCCGATCTATGTGGGCACCGAGGTTGATGATTATGGTCAGGAGAAAGATGTGTATGAGGTGCGTATCTGGACACCCGAGGAGGTAGAGGAGCACAACCTGTATGGCAAGTATGATGCTCAGGCTCAGACCATCACCTTCCCGACATGCGCGCTGTGCGTTGACTTCAACGCCAAACCCAACTCGTGGTACTATTCAAATTATAATGACGAATTTATCATCAGACTGCCGCGCGACTTCAGCAGCGTTGAGACAGTGATAGCAGAGGCAGCTGAGGATGTCGATGCGCCGGTTGTGTACTACAACCTGCAGGGCATGCGTGTGCAGAATCCCGAGCACGGTCGCATCTACATCAAGGTTCAGGGCACCAAATCGAGCAAAGTAAGATTCTGATAAGAACAGATAATTAACGTGTGGCGGCCACATCCCCTCGGGGGTGTGGCCGCTGATTTTGCGTGGGTGCGGAGATAGGCAGGTTGGATATTAGACGTGTCGGACATGTCGGACGGATCGGACGGCATCTGAAGATGCCGACGCGGGCCAAATACCATCCGGATGGTGGAGCGCCGCTAGGCGCCCGAGCGGCAGAGCCGCGTCAGTGGGTAGCCCCATGCAAGGGCGGCGTC
>CAZKYR010000238.1:0-2285 GCA_964557035.1 uncultured Bacteroides sp.
TTGCGGCGGCTCTGGCGCTCGTGATGGCCGGATTTACCGCCCTAATCTCCTGGCTATCAAAGAGGTGTTTGGCGAGCACGCATACAAACTCAACATCTCGTCGACCAAGTCGATGACCGGCCACCTGCTCGGTGCCACCGGCGCTCTCGAGGCCATGTTGAGCCTCAAGGCCATCGAGAACGGCATCGTGCCTCCGACCATCAACCACGAGGAGGGCGACGAGGATGAGGAAATCGACTACAACCTCAACTTCACATTCAACCGTGCTCAGGAGCGTCCCGTTCGCGCCGCGCTCTCAAACTCGTTTGGCTTTGGCGGTCACAATGCAACCGTCATCCTCAAACGCTACGAGGAATAACAGACACATTCAGTTGTCAAAATAAAGCAGAGGCCGTGACCCGATTTGTGAGTCACGGCCTCTTTGCCGTGATTGAGGACTAAAAAGAGAGGCCGACTTCCAGTGAGAATCGGCCTCGTGTGCGTTGTCAGTCAACGTGTGGCATCAATGGCAGCCGCCGCAGCAACCCCCCTCTGCGTGGTCGTGGTCAGCGCAGCCGTCGCCACAGTGGTCGTGGTCGCATCCGCAACCGCATCCGTGCTCGGGCTGGATGTCCTCGGGAGTTGCGTCGCGAACTTCGAGAACCGTGCCGTCAAAGCGTACAGCATAGCCTGCGAGCGGGTGGTTGAAGTCGAGGGTTACATCCTTGTCGGTCACGGCTTTGACCAAGCCGTTGATCTTGAACCCGTCGGCAGTCATCATCGGCACATATTTGCCGACGGCGATGACTTCTTCGTCAAATTTGCCGTCTACCAGGAAGATGTCGCGCTCGAGTGTCACGACATTCTCCTCGAGATGAGGACCAAATGCCTCGTCAGCCGATGCTGTTACATTGAACTTATCACCTTTGCCAAGACCCTCGATGGCTGTCTCAAGCGGCTTGATCATGCCTTGAGTGACGCCAAAAACGATTTTTTCGGGGTCGCCGCCTTCGGTTTGGTGCATCAGCGTCTCCGTGCCGTCTGCATTGATTTTGTAGAGGTCATAACCGAGTTCGACATATTTGCCGGGAATAATCTTTTCCATAATATTCTATTTTAGTTTGATTTTGTGTTTGTTACCAATGACATAACAATTATCGTGCCTAATTGGTTCTGCCAATAGATTTTATCTCATTTGCCGGTCAAAATAGCCTTGATGTCATTGAGTTTGTTGAGGGCAGCCACGGGTGTCAGATTGTTGATGTCGAGTTTGAGGATCGTGTCACGTATCTGAGAGAGCACCGGGTCATCGAGCTGAAAGAAAGACATTTGTACACCCTGTGAGGCCGGGGTGTTGACATGCGTGGGCGTAGGCTCGGGGGCGATTTCTTCGCCGGTGTTGCGGGCCGAGTTTGCTTCGAGCGACGCAAGCACTTTGTCTGCGCGGTCGACTACGCTGCGGGGCATGCCTGCCAGGCGGGCCACATGTATGCCAAAGCTATGCTCCGAGCCGCCGCGGGCCAGTTTGCGCAAAAACACCACTTTGCCCTCCACTTCGCTCACCGACACGTTGTAGTTGGCGATGCGGGGATAGGATTGCTCCATGTCATTAAGCTCGTGGTAGTGTGTCGCAAACAGTGTTTTGGGACGCATCGGCGAATTGTGGATATGTTCGACGATCGACCATGCGATCGAGATGCCGTCGTAGGTCGATGTGCCGCGACCGAGCTCGTCAAAGAGTATGAGCGAATTCTGGCTCATGTTGTTGAGAATCGATGCGGCCTCGTTCATCTCGACCATGAAAGTCGACTCTCCAAGCGAGATATTGTCCGAGGCCCCGACGCGCGTGAAGACCTTGTCGACCACCCCGATTCGGGCGCTGTCGGCCGCGACAAAGCAGCCGCATTGCGCCATGATGACATTCAGGGCCGTCTGGCGCAGCAGGGCCGACTTACCGCTCATGTTCGGGCCGGTAATCATCATTATTTGCTGCGATTCGTTGTCGAGGCGCACCGAATTTGAGATGTAAGGCTCTCCGGCCGGAAGCCGTCGCTCGATAACCGGATGGCGCCCCTCGCTGATTTCGAGCGTCAGCGAGTCGTCGACAATCGGACGGCAATATTTATAGTCGCGCGAAACCGACGTGAAGCTCAGCAGGCAGTCGAGGCGCGCAATCAATGAAGCATCGAGCTGAATCGCCGGAATATACTCCGCCAACGAGCCGACAAGCGACGCAAACAGCCGAGTCTCCAACTCCAGGATGCGCTCCTGGGCCCTGAGAATCTTGTCTTCATACTCCTTAAGCT
>CAZKYR010000239.1:0-2277 GCA_964557035.1 uncultured Bacteroides sp.
ATCGATTATTTCAAACTGTTATGTTGCAATTTATTACAACTTTCTCACCTAAGTATTCTGCCCCCGAGCAAGCTCAGATGGCACTTGAGGGCGGATGTGGATGGATTGAATATTCGCGCACTGATGAGTCTGACGATGAATACGTTGAGGCTGCGAAACAAATAGCGCAAATGTGCGAGGAGTCCGGCGTGTTCATGGTTATCAACCATGACGTTGAGCTTTGTGAAAAATTGCGTGTGCATGGTGTACATCTCGCGCCCGGCGACATGCTGCCTATCGAGGCTCGCGAACGTTTGGGGGCTCATGCGGTGATCGGCGTGACGGTGACAACGGCTGCCGAGGTCGTCGCACTCAAGCGTAGCGACATTGACTATGTGCAAATCGGACCGGCATTTGAACGCTTTGGCATTGAAGATTATAAAAGTATTGTTGAAGAACTCGAAGCTGCAGGCATAGAGACACCCGTAGTTGCATACGGAGAAATTGAGCCGGCCGATGTAAGACAGCTCCTCGAAGCAGGAGTGCGTGGCATAGCAGTAAGCACGTGCGTGACTGAGGCTCAAAATCCGGTGGAGAAGGTCAAGGAATATCTTGCGCAGGCCTAATGGGCGAGCGACATAAAATATTATTCAAGATCATGCTACCGGTCCTGATCGGGTTGGTGGCCGTCGTTTGGCTTTTTGGTCGTGAATTTACACTCGAGACATTCAGGTCAGTTAACTGGGATTGGCGAACATTTGTAGGCATCGGGATTGCTCTCATCGCTGTTTTTGGACGCGATTTTGGTATGGCTTGGCGATTCAGAGCGCTGACAGACAGAGATCTGAGATGGAGTAGGGCAGCAGGCGTGACTGTGCTGTGCGAATTTACATCAGCAATCACACCGACGTCTGTAGGTGGCAGCGCATTAAGCATGATTTATTTGAGCCGAGAGGGGATTTCGGGTGGCCGGTCAACAATGCTCACGATGGTCACGTTGCTGCTCGACCAGTTGTTTTTTTGCATCGTTGTGCCACTGATTTTCATCATTATCCCGTCGGACGAGCTATTTGGTTTCGGAGGAACATCAGGTTTACAAAATGGCATCGAGGGGATATTTTGGGGCGCATACGGACTGATGAGCGTGTGGGCGATTGTACTCGCACTCGGCATATTTATCATCCCCGGGGGTGTACGCAAGTGCATTGTCAGCATATTTAATCTGAAACTGCTCAGGCGGTGGCGCGAAAAGGCAGTGAGTGTCGGTGACGGAATCGTCGAGACATCGCAGCTTATTCGCAGCAAATCGGCAGGCTGGTGGCTCGAAGGTTTTGCGGCCACAACGGTGTCGTGGATGTCGCGCTACCTGGTTGTCAATGCCCTCATTTGGGGATTTATCGCAAGCGCACCTCAATTGCTTGTATTTGGCAGACAATTTGTGGTGTGGGCGTTGCTGATGTTTTCGCCTACACCGGGCGGCAGCGGCTTGTCTGAGTGGTTATTCAAGGAATATTATGGAGATGTGATCACAACAGGAGGTGCTATTTTAATCATAGCGCTGCTGTGGCGTGTCCTGACATATTATATTTACCTGTTAGCCGGCATTATATTTTTGCCGTCATATCTAACTAAAAAGAAACAATGAAATACATAGGAATCATACCGGCACGCTATGCCTCGTCGCGTTTTCCGGGCAAGCCACTTGCAGATATATGTGGCCAAATGATGATAGAGCGCGTATATAAACGAGCTTCGATAGCACTTGACGAGGTCGTAGTAGCCACAGACGACCAACGCATTTTTGATGCCGTAAAATCTTTTGGCGGCAATGTTGTGATGACATCACCAGCCCACCGCAGTGGCACAGACCGCTGCTATGAGGCATACAAAACGGTTGGGTCCGATGCCGATGTAATTATAAACATACAGGGTGACGAACCCTTTGTAGCGCCTTCACAGATTGAGAGCCTCAAAGAATGTTTTACCGACCCTGATGTCAAAATAGCCACACTTGCCCGACATTTTGACACTACAAAAGGATTTGAAGCGCTGTTTGACCCGAATATAGTCAAGTTGACCGTCTCAGACCACGGAAGAGCCCTGTACTTCAGTCGGTCAATCATCCCTTATGTACGGGGTGTCGAATGGCAACAATGGCTCGACACGACCTCATTTCTCGTACACGTGGGAATGTATGCCTACCGGGCATCGACTCTCGAGCAAATCACGTCCATGCCGCAGTCATCTCTCGAATTGGCAGAGAGTCTTGAGCAGTTGCGTTGGTTGCAGAACGGTCTC
>CAZKYR010000240.1:0-2262 GCA_964557035.1 uncultured Bacteroides sp.
GTATGTGAGTATGATAGAGGCGTCGGTGGGTGTGATAGCTTTCATATACAAATGTTTATCGCGCGTTACGCTCACTGACGACATCGGTTAATACATTCATAAGCTTGTCGTAGTGAGTTGCGGGTGAGTAGTCAGATAAGATAGTGTTATAGGCGTTTTCGCCGAGTCGTTTAGCCAGTTCGGGGTCATCGGCCATGGTGTCGATGCAACGTCTGAGGTCGGCAACGTCTTTATACTTAAACGTAAGACCGGTGATATTATTTTTTACGAGTTCGGGTAAAGAGCCGAAATCAGTCGCGATGACGGCTTTTTTGAACGCGAAGCTCTCGAGAATCGCATTTGGGAAGTTGTCATACCACTCAGAGGGGACGAGGGTGCAGAGACAAGAATTGAGATAGGGTGCGAGCTCGTCAAAGGTCATTCGGCCCAAAAATTCGATATTGTCATCTTCGGGCGTGAGCGAAGCCTTGAGTTCGTCGGCGAATGTGCCGTTAGAAAAGCCTATCAGTTTGAGTTTATGGCGAGTCCCCTTGAACGCTTTGATCAGGGTCTCGATACCTTTCTGTTTCTCAATACGTCCGACATAAAGGAAGAACGGCTCGTAGGTCGGTGTCGGGGGCGTCTTGAGGTTGAAGAAAGTGGGGATATGGATGAGCTTCTCTTTTTCGATGCCATATTCGTTGAGCTTGCCCAAGGTGAATGATGACGGCACGATGAAACGGTCGATTTTCTTTGTCACGCCTGTCATGTCGTGCAAGCCTTTGGCGGCAGCCTTGATAGCCGAGTAGACAGTCGAGTTGAGCACGCACTTGTTCTTGACGCAACTCAGGCGATGCCCTTTGAGACAATCCTCGCACACGCCCGTGCGGTCGTTGTAGAACAGCGCGTTGGGGCACATGTACTGAAAGTCGCTTATGCGATGGACAACCGGGATGCCGAGTTTGCGGGCGGCGTCAATGATCGACGGAGAGATCTTGTTGTGATATTGCATGATGTACACGACATCAGGCCGGGTGTCACGGAGCAGCTGAGCGAATTTGCGTTTGGCTTCAAACGAGTAGAACATTCGGGTGAATGATTTGATGACCGTCTTGAAGCTCTTTTTAGTATTTGCAAAATACTCTTCATCACCTACCGACTCAAGAAAATACTTCTCATAGGGCGTGTCAAGATTCTTGGGGCCTTTGACCGAGAACGGTATGACGGTGTGACCGTTGTTCTCCAATATCTCTTTGATATTGAAATAGTAACGCTCAGGACCGCCCGAGATGAAGTATCGATAGTTAACGAGGGCGATTTTCATGTCAGCGTCCGATGCAGTGATATTCAAAACCTGCCTCTTTCAATTCGGCCGGATCATAGATGTTGCGGCCGTCGATGATGAGGTTGTTGCGCATTGTGCGTGCCATCACGTTCCACGAAGGCATCCTGAACTGTTTCCACTCGGTCAGCATCAGCAGTGCGTCCGCGTCGACGAGGGCGTCATACATGTCAGAGGCATATTCGACAGCGTCACCGATGCGTCGTTTGCATTCTTTCATAGCGATCGGGTCAAACACTCTGACCTTGGCGCCGGCCTTGATGAGATTGTCGATGACGACGAGCGATGTAGCCTCGCGCATGTCGTCGGTCTCGGGTTTGAAGGCGAGACCCCACACAGCGATGTTGAGCCCGGTCAGGTCATTGCCAAATCGCTTCATCAGCTTTTTGACAACAAGTTTTTTCTGTTCCTCATTCACCTCCTCGACGGCTTTGAGCACACGCATGTCATATCCGGCCTTCTGGGCGGTCTTGATCAGCGCTTTTACATCTTTGGGGAAGCATGAGCCACCGTAGCCGCAACCGGGATAAAGGAACTTTGATCCGATGCGGGTGTCGCTGCCGAGACCCTTGCGCACCATGTTGACATCAGCCCCTACAAGTTCGCATAGATTGGCGATGTCGTTCATGAACGATATGCGGGTGGCAAGCATTGAGTTGGCCGCATATTTTATCATTTCGGCCGAAGGGATGTCAGTGAAGATGACCCTGAAGTTGTTGAGCATCAGCGGACGATAGAGCCGTGTCATCAGCTCTTTGGCACGCTCTGAGTCCACGCCGACGACAACGCGGTCGGGGCGCATGAAGTCGGCGATTGCGGCGCCTTCCTTGAGAAATTCAGGGTTGGAGGCGACATCAAACGGTATATTTTCGCCACGTTTGGCGAGTTCCTCGTTGATAGCGGCCTTGACTTTGGCCGCCGTGCCGACAGGGACTGTCGAT
>CAZKYR010000241.1:0-2258 GCA_964557035.1 uncultured Bacteroides sp.
GTGCCGCCCTGCAGACATCGAGCTTCATGTCGGCCGCATCGTTCCAGGAGACGACCAAGGTGCTCAACGAGGCTGCCATCAACGGCAAGGTCGACACCCTCGAGGGCATGAAAGAGAATGTCATCTGCGGTCACCTCATCCCCGCCGGCACCGGCCTGCGCGAGTATGACCGCCTGATCGTCGGCAGCAAAGACGAGATCAACGGCATCATGGATGTCGCTGCCGAGGTCGAGGACGCCGAGTTTGTCGAGGTGAAATAAACCCCGTCACATATAATCACAAAGAGGATATGTCAGACAAAAAATGTGGCATATCCTCTTTGTTTATTACAAATTTAGAATTAACTTTGCGTTGTTATTAAAAACTGATAGATTATGAATCAAAAATTAGTGCCGTTTGGCGAGGCCGTGATGAACAACATCACACGCAATTATTGTAAATTTTCGGGACGTGCATCACGCTCAGAGTTCTGGTGGTTCATGCTGTTCGAGGTGATCGTGTATGCCATCGTCGGCTGCCTGGGCGCGTTTAACCAGACATTCTACAATGTGCTCACAAGCTTGGTAAGCCTTGGCTTCATCCTTCCCTCGTTAGGGCTGGCCGTGCGCCGTCTGCACGACATCAACAAGTCAGGCTGGTTCGTACTTCTGGGTCTGATCCCTCTGGTAGGTGCCATCATTCTGCTGGTTTGGTACTGCAAGCCGAGCGATCCCGAGGCCAACCAATATGGTCCGGTTCCTTACGCTGAGTAAAAAAAAATCAACGTTACCCCAAAAAAGTCCGTGCGCCCGGGTCATGTCCGATCCGGGCACATGGACTTGCATGCGCTCACATGGAGTCGACACAGAGCACAAATCGACGCACTCCTCAGAAAAATAGGCGAATTTGACGCAATGAGCCTCAAAATTAACGCAAAAAGTTTTGCAGAGTCAAAAACAATGCGTAATTTTGCCCCGCAAATTTAAAACGACAATAAAAAAAACTAAAATAGACACTATCAAATGATTATCGTACAAGTAAAAGAAGGCGAAAACATCGAGCGCGCACTCAAGAAATTCAAGCGCAAATTTGAAAAAACCGGCATCGTGCGCGAGCTGCGCCGCCGTCAGGCTTTTGAGAAACCCTCTGTCACAAACCGCAAAAAGATGATGAAGGCGGTTTATGTGCAGAAACTCCGCTCGGTAGAAGATTGATGACGGAGGTCTGATCGCAGACCGACACCTCAGTTTTTCGCACATTTATTTGCATATTTCATAATATTAGCATAACTTCGTGTCGCAATAAGACGCCATTGTTATGCTCATAGAATCATTTTTGACATACATACGGTGTGAGCTGAACTACTCGGCTCACACCGTTTTGTCTTATCGCAACGACCTGACCCAGTGGGCACAATTTGCAGTAGGCGACGGGCACTCCACCGATGAGCTTCGCCCTGACGACATCACCGGCGGCGACCTGCGCCTGTGGATCGCTCACTTGGCGTCAAAAGGTGTCGCCACCACGACCATTCGCCGCAAACTGCAATCGCTCAGGGCATTCTATCGCTATCTCATGCGTCAGGGGATTGTCAGATGCAATCCGGCGGCCGACCTCAAGTCGGCGCCACGGACGCCTCGCCGACTGCCGGTGCACATTCGCCCGGCTCAAACGGCCGAGGCGCTCGACAGCTTTGACCCGTCGACAGCCACATACGACGAGCTGCGCGACCACCTCATCATCCTCACCCTCTACACCACCGGGCTGCGGCGCGCCGAGCTGGTGGCACTGCGCGACGCCGACACAGACACCGCACGCTGTGAACTAAAAGTGCTCGGAAAACGTAATAAAGAAAGGATAGTGCCT
The DNA here is from genome assembly GCA_964557035.1 of uncultured Bacteroides sp. Taxonomy (GTDB): domain Bacteria; phylum Bacteroidota; class Bacteroidia; order Bacteroidales; family Muribaculaceae; genus CAZKYR01. The sequence continues at coordinate 1,846 of CAZKYR010000241.1, forward strand.
TTTGGCGACGAACTGCGCGACGCCATCGACCACTACCGACGCGTGCGCGACAGTGTCATCCCTGACACGGCCCGCGCTGACCGCGACCGAGCCCTGATAGTGCGCAAGAGCGGAGAGCCGCTCTACCCTACCCTGGTCTACAATGTCGTCCGCAAACGTCTCGGGCCCAAGGTCACGGCCGCGCGCGTCAGTCCTCATGTCCTGCGCCACTCGTGCGCGACCGACATGCTCAACAACAACGCCGACCTGACGGCCATACAGCAAATGTTGGGTCACTCCTCGCTTGCAACAACGCAGATATACACACATATATCCTACCGCGAACTCAAACAGAATTATCAACTTGCACATCCACGTGCACAAAACAACAACAACCATGGACATTAGAATTCAAGCCATCCACTTTGACATGT
>CAZKYR010000242.1:0-2245 GCA_964557035.1 uncultured Bacteroides sp.
GCAACTGGGACAACACCATCGTGATGCTCCCACCCTACACTCTCGTGTCGACATCATTCCAAAACTGGCGCGGCATGAGCGAGAGCGGCTGCCGTCAGATACAGCGCTCGATCTACATCGACAACACCACCATCGTGCCCGTCGACAAGGCATGGCTCGACGCGATGGGTGCCAAATATCCTCAGTTGCAAAAATATATCGCCGGCCAGGAGCAATGGTTGGCCGAGGGCAAAGGCAATCAGTACAACACCGACAATCAGCCGCTCAACGGCACGATTGCGACAAACATCGGCCTGTTCCGTGCATACATTTGCGAGTATCTGCTCGCCCATCCCAAAATTTCCAACACATCTGACCTCATCGTGCGCCTGATGCAGCCGCAGGCCTACGGCACTCCGCTGCAACTCTACTGTTTCACTAACGTCACCACATGGGTGATCTATGAGGCGATACAAAGCGAAATTTTTGAGCATCTCGCCGCTGTCGCGCCACAATTCGGTCTGACAATCTACAACGTCCCCGACACAATCGGCACCACAGTCAAATCAGCCGCCGAGCCGGCCCAATAGAACCCACTAAACTACTTGTTCTATAAATTATTAACTCCACGTATTAGAGTTCATCTATGCTCTAATATATGGAGTTACTTTTGTAAAATATTGAGAAATTATATCCCTAACCACCCAAAAATAAAGTAATAAAAAAATGAGGATATTGTTTTGTGCATAAAGAAATAAAATCGTACCTTTGCACACAAATCGGCCTATTGAGGCCTGGTATCATACTTAAATTATTTTCATTATTATCACCTTAAATTACTCATTATCTTAGTTTTATGAAAAAATTAAATGCTATGATTGCCGGTTTGCTTCTTGCATCGGCAACAGCATCTGCGGGTACATTCGTTGGTGATCGTACAGATTTTCGTGACGAGACGATTTACTTTGCGATGACCACCCGTTTCTATGACGGAGACCCCACAAACAACGTGTGCTCGTGGGACAAACAAGACGTCCAAATTTCAAAAAATGACCCTGACTGGCGCGGCGACTTCGCCGGCCTGATCGAGAAGCTTGACTACATCAAGGCTCTCGGTTTCACCGCCATCTGGATCACACCTGTCGTTCAAAATGCCTCGGGCGAGGACTATCACGGCTATCACGCCATGGACTTCACCAGCGTCGACCTCCGCTATGAGTCACGCACAGAATGGGGCGCATCAAAGGATGTCAAATTCAAAGACCTCATTGATGCAGCTCACGCCAAAGGGATGAAGATCGTGCTCGACGTTGTGCTGCAGCACACCGGCAACTTTGGCGAGGTTAACCTCAACCCGCTCTTCACCCGCGACCAGAACATCCGCAACCAGGCGAGCGTGTCAGCCTCACTGATCCCCAACTACGACCGTCTGTCATCAAACTACTTTGAACAGACCGGTGCAAAACAGTATCAGGAGCGCTGGAAATACTTCAAACAGGCCCAATACGAGCCCAACAACTACTATCACCACTACGGCACAGGCTGGAACTGGGACCTTCCCAACCGCTGGTGGGGCCAGATCGCCGGTGACTGCGTCGACCTCAACACCGAGAACGACTACGTGGCCGAGTATATCGTCAAATGCTACGGCGAGTTCATCAAACTCGGCGTCGACGGCTTCCGCATCGACACCACAGGTCACATCGCTCCCCTGACCTTCAACAAACAGTTCATCCCTCAATTCCACAAAATCGCCGAGGAGAACAAGAGCAAACGTCTCAACGAGTGTGAGTTCTTCATGTTTGGCGAGTGCTGCCAGCGCTTCCAGGGTTCAGTGGTATATCGCGACCAGCCCAACCTCTCGAGCTACTTCTACACATGGAAGTCTGATCAGGCACTGCTCGACGAGTACAACGGCGACCCCGCATGGTGGCGTGCTCAGACCCTCAACGAGGGTCACGACACCCCCGTCGGCCCGATGGCTGTCTGCGAGAAAGACACAAAAGACAAACCGACCAGCGAAAACGTGCTGATGAAGAACGGTGCTTGGCACGAGCCCGACTACTCACAGTACAGCGGCTTCTCAGTGATCGACTTCCCGATGCACTACGCCTTCAACGACGCAGGCTCGGCCGTGTCGATCGCAAAGAGCGGCGACAAGAAATACAACGACGCATCATGGAACGTCGTTTATGTTGACTCACACGCCTACTGTCCCGGTCCCAACGACGGCACCCGCTTCAACGGCGGCACATCCCAGTGGGCC
>CAZKYR010000243.1:0-2216 GCA_964557035.1 uncultured Bacteroides sp.
CGGATGTTGATCTCGGGGTTGAAGTTTGTGGCAAAAGCTTTGCCGTGGTCGCCGGCGTTGCAATCGACGATGTCGAGCGTGTCCATGCGGCTGAAGTGGTGCTTGGCGGCGTAGGCGGTGAATACGCCCGATACGCCCGGGTCGAAGCCGCAGCCGAGGATGGCGGTCAGACCGGCCTTCTCAAAGCGCTCGCGATAGGCCCATTGCCACGAGTACTCAAAATGTGCCACATCCTTGGGCTCATAGTTGGCCGTGTCGAGATAGTTGACTCCACACTCAAGACATGCGTCCATGATGGTGAGGTCCTGATAGGGGAGGGCTACATTGATGACCATGTCGGGTTTGTGACGTCTGAACAGCTCGCAGAGTTGCTCCACGCTGTCGGCGTCCACGCTGTCGGTGGTGACATTGGGGCGGCCGATGGCTTTGGCGATTGCGTCACACTTTGAGCGTGTGCGTGAGGCGATGACGATGTCGGTGAACACCTCAGGGTGAGCGGCACATTTGTGTGCGACTACTGTGCCGACTCCGCCGGCACCGATGATGATAACTTTTGCCATTTTTGAATAATTTGGGTGCAAAAATACCTATTTTTTGATTAATGGCACTCTTTTGTTAAGATATATTAACACTGGTGAGCACGATTGTCTGCTCACTCTCCGTTACCTTTGCAAAAAAATCAGAGAATATGGCACGTGACCTTTTCGGACGATATATTTGGATAGTGGACACCCTGCGGCGCTATGGCCGCATCACCCGTCGCGAGCTCGACCACCGCTGGAGCCGCAGCCGGTATGGCGAGGGGAGCGAGGGCTTGCCACGCCGCACGTTTTACAACTATCGCCAGGCTATCGAGGAGCTGTTCGGCATCAACATCGAGTTTGACACGCGCACACTCGAGTATTATATCGACGACCACGACACTCACAACGCGGGCATGACCGACTGGCTGCTCAACTCGACGGCAACCAGCAATGTCATCAGCGGCAGCCGCGAGGTGTCGCAGCGCATTTTTGTCGAGGATGTGCCCTCGGCGCGCGAGTGGCTGCATGTGTTCATCGATGCCCTCAAGGTCAATCAGGCGGTCAGGTTTGACTACCTCCCGTACACCCGCAGCGTCCCCACCCGCGGTGTGGTGCTTGAGGTCTACTTCATGAAGATTTTCAGGCAACGGTGGTATGCCACCGGCCGCAATGTCAAGGAGGATGCCATCAAGACCTACGCTCTCGACCGCATGAGCGCCGTCACACTCACGGGCGAACACTTTGAAGTGCCCGGGGATTTTGACGCCGACCGCTATTCGCACGACAGCTTCGGGGTCATCTTTGACCATGCCGAGCCGCGACGTGTTGTGCTCAAGGTCGACGCGGCGCGTGCCAAATATCTGCGTGCCCTCCCGCTTCATCACAGTCAGAGTGAAATGGTGCACGACTCGTTCTCGATTTTTGAGTACAAGCTCAAGCTCACCGACGATTTTATCTCCGAGCTTTTGTCGCTCGGCTCGTCGGTGACGGTCCTCGAGCCGGTCGAGCTTAAAAACCGTATGATTAAAACCCTTCGTGACGCGCTCTCAAATTATGGACAGCCTAAATAACCTGTCATTAGCCGACCGGTCGCGTCTTGCGGGCGACCGTCAGGTGTGGCCCGACCTGGTCAGGGTGATCGCCATCATTTTGGTCTTGATAGAGCATGCCTATCCCGTTACGCGTGCCGAGGGGGGTGCCGGGTATGTGTTGCCCAAGGTGATTGTCAATCCCAATGCTCTGATTTTCTTCGTTCTGTCGGGTGCGCTGCTGCTGCCGCTCCGTGCCGGCTCGACGCGCTCGTTTTTCAAACGGCGGTTTGTCAAAATCGTTGTGCCATTTTTGATATGGAGCGTGGTGATGGCCTTGACAAAACAGCTTTTTGAGCCTGTGCCGCTGAACTACACTCTTTACTATGCCCGATGGTGCTGGGTGACAATGTTTTCGAGCTATCTGTGGTTTATGTTCGTACTGATGGGCCTCTATCTGCTGGCGCCTTTCATCTCGCCGTGGCTCAGGGGTGCGTCGCGCCGCAGTCTCGAGCTGTTCTTGCTGCTGTGGCTGGTGGCGCTCGCGTTGCCTTATCTCGACATTTGGAGCCAGACATCGCGCTTCAACCTCGACGGCTTTCATGGCACGTGGGTCGGCCCGTTTTACGGCTATGCGGGGTATATGGTTGCCGGTGTGTATCTT
>CAZKYR010000244.1:0-2204 GCA_964557035.1 uncultured Bacteroides sp.
GCGAAAACATTTCACGATTTGGAAATAGCGGTCGATACCGGCTACCATGAGCAACTGTTTGAGAGTCTGAGGTGACTGCGGCAGAGCATAGAACTGGCCTGGATTCATGCGCGAGGGGACGACAAAGTCGCGGGCACCCTCGGGCGTCGAGCCGACCAGCATCGGGGTCTCGATTTCGAGAAATCCGTGTGCATCGAGATAGCGGCGCACCTCGAGCGCCATTTTGTGTCGCAGTTCGAGATTGCGGCGCACCGGATTGCGGCGCAGGTCGAGATAGCGATACTTCATGCGGATGTCATCACCGCCGTCCGACTCATCTTCGATGGTGAACGGAGGCACCTCTGAGGGATTGAGGATGCGGAGGTCAGATGCAATGATCTCGATGTCGCCGGTGGGAAGATTGGCATTTTTGGCCGTTCGCTCGGCTACTTTACCCTTGATCTGCACCACATATTCGCGGCCGAGTTTGTTGGCTTGTTCGCACAGGGCTGCGTCTGTGTCGTTGTTAAAGACGATTTGTGTGATGCCGTAGCGATCGCGCATGTCTACAAAAGTCATGCCGCCCATCTTGCGTGTGCGCTGAATCCAGCCTGCAAGAGTCACGTCACGACCCACATCCTTGAGGCGGAGTTCTCCGCATGTGACAGTTCTAAACATAAGTATCTTAATCTATTGGTTTTAAGCAAATTATTGTGTGGTCAGCCTATGGGCTGAGTTTTCGTTGCGAACGAACGTACAAAGTTAAGCAAAAATTTTGGCCTTTAGGCAATTTTTGCCATGAAAACTTCGCGCTTAAAGTGATGTCTTGTCAAGGATTAGCAACATGCGTGTGTCGTTGCTGTCTGTCACGCCGAGGATGCGTATGTCGCCACCGGGTTTCACTTTGATTTTTTCCTGCAGAGCCTGAGCCGAGATGCCAAAATTGCGCACTGCTACATCTGCTTTGGGATAGGTGCGCGATAGTCTCTTCAATACGCCGGATGCGTATGGCAAAACCTCGATCAGTTTGAGCGCACGGCCCGGGAATTGAAGCGCATCATGTCGACCGAAGTAGACGTGTGTGTTGGCAGACAAAGACTTCAAGTCAAATCTGTCGCACAGCAGGTTGAATGGCGCAGCTTTCATGGCACAGGCCGACGGCTCATAGACGTAGTCTCCTTTTGACGGCGTGCCATAAGTGGCGGTCGCATCAGCTTCCTCAGCACGTGTGAACGTGAAGGCGTCGGCACCTTTGATCGTGATGGGGACTTCGTTGTCTATCTGTCGGATGGCGGCATCGTCAGTGATTGACTCGACACGCAGGTCGACGTCTACGAACAATTCTTTGCATTCGCCGGCGTCCTCGATGACATACAGATGCCTGATGCCCGGCAGGTCGCGGATTGTCTGTGAGATGTCGAGCATGGGTGAGAGTTTGGCCAAGAGACGGTCGGCGCGCGAGCGTAGTAAAGGCATCAGGTCGATGATGTCAGGAGCGCAATCATGGATGTTGTAGGTGCGTCCTCCTGCGTCGTCACGGCGAGCCGGGTCGATAAAAATGACATCATAGTGCGTCGTGTCGGCTTTAAGAACTTCTATGCTGTCTCCCTCGATCACTTTGAGCGTGTCAAGATCGCCGTAGTTGTAGCGGGCGGCTTCGGCATGCAGAGGGTTGATGTCGACCGCTGTCACGTCACATCCGCGTCGAGCCATCATGGCTGCATCGATTCCAAGGCCGCATGTCATGTCGAGGATTCTGTTGCCCGGTTCGACCAAGGAGGCATGAAAACGGGCGATACGGGCAGAGGTTGCTTGCTCGAGTGACAGTCGGCTTGGGAAAATCCCGGGGGTGTAATCGACACCTTCGGCCACAAATTTCGCGCCTTTGCGTTGCAGAGCGTCTATATGTACGAGCGCCGGTTCTATCCAGGGCTCGGAGTTGTTGGCGTGCCTGAGTCTCAGGCGGCTTATATCTTCGTTGCGGTTGGCGTTGACAAAGTCGTCAAACTCGCGGCGATGGTCGGTGATATGTTTCATATACGGTCGTGTCAAAGTTTTAAAAGATAAACTCACTAAATATAATGACGGGACAAGCCCTAAAGTTTGCCCCGTCATGATATTTGTCAGATTATTTTATCCTTGGATTGCCGCGATGCCGGGGAGTACTTTGCCCTCGATTGCCTCAAGGAGCGCACCACCGCCGGTAGACACGTATGATACTTTGT
>CAZKYR010000245.1:0-2149 GCA_964557035.1 uncultured Bacteroides sp.
CACCAAGACGACGGATGACCTCAGGGTTGTTAGACAACTCGGCGGGACGCAAAACAATCTTGTCGTGGAAGAAATCGAGGTTTGAGAAGAGCTCGCGCTCGGTGTCATCCGAGAATGTCATCGAGCAGGTAGAAGCGAATGTACATTTGCCTTTCTTCATCAGTTCGAGCACTGCATCCTGCACCACCTCGGTGTACATCATGAACGAGGGGAGGTCAGATGCCTCGGCGAGGTCATAGAGAACGGCATTGGCCACGTTGCCTACACCCGACTGCAGCGGCAAGAACTCTTTGGGAAGACGACCTGCGCGATACTCGTTGCAGAGGAAACGCACCACGTTGGCACCGATCTGCTTTGAGATTTCGTCGGGCTCGGTGAAAGGTTTGACACCGTCGAGCTCGTTGGTGCGCACGATGCCTACAATCTTTGAGGGATCGAGCTTGAGCACGGGCGAGCCGATGCGGTCGTTGGGCGCATAGATGGGTATTTCGCGACGACGCGGGGGATCGTTGGGTACATAGATGTCGTGCATACCCAAAAGGGTGTCGGGGAGAGCCTCGTTGAGCTCAATGAATATCTTTTTGGCCATGCGGGCAAAGGTGGGGATGTTGCCCACACCGGTGCCAAGGACAACCGAGCCGTCATCATCGATGTGCGCTACCTCAATGATAGCATAGTCGATGTCGCCATAGAAGCCATAACGCACATCTTGCGCCATCTCTGAGAGATGACGGTCAAAATAGTGAGCGTCATGCGCGTTGATGCGCTTGCGGAGGTCGGGGGTATTCTGGTAGGGAGCACGCATGTTGATGGCATTTGACTGCGCCAAAATGCCGTCGACGTGTCTGTTAGTAGATGCACCTGTGAACAGATTGATTTTAAACTCGCGACCGGCCTCGTGCTCACGTTGAGCCTTGTAAGCGATAGCCTCGGTGATCAATTTGGGGTTACCCGGTGCAGTAAAACCTGACAAGCCAAGGGTGTCACCATTTTTGATCATATCGGCAGCCTCTTGAGGCGTGATAAAATTAAATGCCATATTTGAGAATAGTTAATCGATGGTTTTGCGGAAATAAATGGTTTTTGTAATTTTGCACAAAATTATGAATTTTGAGTTTAACTTCAAAAAATTGACGGCACAAATATTTAAAATCTGTGAAAATTAATTTGAAGTAACTCCTCATTTTAGGACGCAACACAAAATGCCACAACAAGATAAAGAGAACATGCCCAACCGTCGGTTGTATATCGAAACCTACGGCTGTCAAATGAATGTAGCCGACTCGGAGGTGGTTGCCTCGGTGATGGGTATGGCCGGATATGACGTCACTACCGAGATTGACGAGGCTGATGCCATTTTGCTCAACACCTGCTCGATCCGCGACAATGCCGAGCAAAAAATCGTGTCACGCCTCACCTATTTGGCCTCGCTGAGACGTCGCCGCGACACACCGATGATTGTGGGCGTGATCGGATGTATGGCCGAGCGCGTCGGCCGGGACCTCATCGAGAAACATGGGGTAGATATCGTGGCCGGTCCTGACGCCTACCTCGACCTCCCCAACCTCTTTGCCGCAGCCGAGCAGGGGCACAAAGCCATGAACGTAGAGCTCAGCACCACCGAGACCTATCGCGACATCATCCCCCGACGCATACAGCACGGCAGCATCAGCGGATTTGTGAGCATCATGCGCGGTTGCAACAATTTTTGCTCATATTGCATCGTCCCTTACACTCGCGGCCGCGAACGTTCGAGAGCTCTCGACAGCATCCTGGCCGAGGTCGCCGACCTGCGTGCCCGTGGCTACAAAGAGGTGACGCTGCTGGGACAAAACGTCAACTCATACAAATATGTCGACCCGGAGACCGGCGACGTCACAGGGTTTGCCGACCTGCTCGCCCGTGTCGCCGAGGCTGCCCCCGACATGCGCGTGCGATTCACCACATCTCACCCTAAAGACATGAGCGACGAGACGATACACGTCATCGCGGCTCACGACAACATCTGCAATCACATACACCTGCCTGTGCAATCGGGCAGCAACAGCGTGCTCAAAGCCATGAACCGCAAGTACACGCGCGAGTGGTATCTCGACCGCATCTCTGCCATACGCTCGGCAATCCCCGGCTGCGGCATTTCGACCGACAT
>CAZKYR010000246.1:0-2134 GCA_964557035.1 uncultured Bacteroides sp.
TGACGTCGGCGTCGATGAGCGCGCGGCGCACGTCCTTAAGGGTTTCGGCTACGTTGATCTCGGTGATTTTGCCTTGACCTTTGAGCAGCTTGAAGCTTCGCTCGAGGCGTTCTGAGAGTTTTTCAAACATATATCGTGGTTGCGGGTAGGGTTAAGGGTAATGATTTGTCACACCAGCCGGTTGGTGGCGGTGTCGGGGAAGATGATGGTGGGCTTGAATTCGCGAGCCTCCTCGATGGGCATCGAGGCGTAGGCCATGATGATTACGACATCGCCGGGCTGCACCAGACGGGCGGCTGCGCCGTTGAGGCATATTACGCCGCTGCCGCGTTCGCCGGCAATGGTGTAGGTGTCGAGGCGGGCGCCGTTGTTGTTGTTGACTATATATACGCGCTCGCCTACCAGTATGTTGGCTGCGTCGAGCAGGTCACGGTCAATCGTCACGCTGCCTATGTAATCGAGACGCGCCTCGGTGACGGTCACGCGATGTATCTTTGACTTGATTACTTCAACGTTCATTTTTATTGTAAGTCAGTATGTTCTTGTCAGTTTTGAGGGTGGGGTAAGTTATAGCTCCGGGTAGCGGATGTTGTCGATCAATCGCACATCGCCCATCCACACGGTGACGCAACCTACGGCGCCGCTTATGTCGGTGGCCGGCTGCAGGGTCAGCGGGTCGACGATGTCGTAGTACTCGACCTCCATGCCGTCGACGGCATTTATCTCGGTGACTACCATTTCCTTGAGAGCTTCGATGTCGGTGACGCCGTCGGCTGCAAGCGATGCGTTGTCGGCAAGAATCTCATGAATCATGGGGGCGGCAGCGCGCTGCTCGGGAGTGAGGCGCACGTTGCGCGAGCTCATTGCCAAGCCGTCAGTGTGGCGCTTGATGGGACAGGCTACGATTTCAGGAGCTGAGGGCAGTTGCTTGCACATGGCGCGGATGACGGCAATCTGCTGGAAATCCTTTTCGCCGAAATAAGCCTTGTCAGGCGACGCAAAGTCAAACAGCTTGCTCACCACCTGAGCCACGCCGTTGAAATGTCCCGGACGCATGGCGCCCTCCATGACCTCGGCTACGGGACCAAGATCAAACACACGGGTGTCAGGCTCGGGATATACCTCCTCGACCGTGGGTACGAAAGCCACATCGACACCGGCCTCGTCGAGCAACTTGCAGTCGGCCTCGACTGTGCGGGGATATGTCTTGAGGTCGTCAGGATTGTTAAACTGGGTTGGATTTACAAACACGCTCACCACGACAAAGTCACATTCTTTGCGTGCGCGCTCGACCAGCGAAAGGTGGCCTTGGTGCAGGGCGCCCATCGTAGGAACGAGGCCCACAGTCATGCCGCTATTCTTTGCTTTAGCCACAGCTTCACGAAGCCCGGCCACAGTTGATATTATTTCCATATTTTCAGTAGAAAAAATGCGTGACAAAATTACAAATTATTTAGGACGTGTGCAAAATTTAGAGGATATTAAGGTTGTGGTGCACGATTTTTGCCCATGCAGGCCGCTACCTTTGCACTATCGTTCAATGAAAGCTCAATCTCTAAAAATTCAAAATCTCTAAAAACTCAAAAAATATGGCAACTATCAAACCGCATGACAATCTGTTCACTACCGTTTACCGCCACGGCGTGGAGCTTCTGCGCCTGTCGGGCAGCGGTTACAATGACTTTGCTGACATACTGCAGCACATCAGACGCTCGGCATCAGTAGCTGCATCGGGCGGCATGGTGACGGTCAATATCCGTAATGCATCGCAAGGCTGGGCCAGCTCGCGGGCAGTCTTTCTCTCTTAATATTATAATGTCAAACCCGCAGAGGGGGGTAGTGGAGTCTGCGGGTCTGACATGTATAGTAGCAGGGAGGGTAATTTACTTGGCGTGCTGCTCTACCCAGCGGCGAGCATTGACAAAGGCGTCAAACCAGGGGGTGACGTCGTCGTTGCGGCGGTTGCGGGGATAGAATCCGCACTGCCACGGGAATATGGCGCGCTCGAGGTGAGGCATCATGGCCAGGTGACGACCGTCGTCAGAGCATACGGCGGCTACCGCGCCGACCGAGCCGTTGGGATTGCCGGGGTAAGACTTGTATGAGTAGCGGGCGGCTACGTTGTAGTGGTTTA
>CAZKYR010000247.1:0-2133 GCA_964557035.1 uncultured Bacteroides sp.
CGCGAAGTCATACATCGGGTACACTTTGCAGGTCGTGCCGGTGCGGTGATGCGGGTGCTTGATGATGCGATACATGATGGGGTCGCGGAAGTGCATATTTGACGAAGCCATATCGATTTTGGCTCTCAGCACACGGCTACCCTCGTCAAACTCACCGGCATTCATGCGCATGAACAGATCGAGATTTTCCTCCACCGAGCGGCTGCGGTAGGGACTCTCGACGCCCGGCTCGGTGGGCGTGCCCTTTTGCGCGGCTATCTGCTCAGATGTCTGATCATCGACATAGGCTTTTCCCTCCTTGATCATCCGCACTGCCAAATCAAACAACTGCGGGAAGTAATCTGACGCGTAATACTCGCGGTCTCCCCAGTCAAAACCAAGCCAATGAATGTCGTCGCGTATCGAGTCGACATACTCGACATCCTCTTTGACCGGATTGGTGTCATCAAATCTCAGATTGCATGTGCCGCCAAACTTCTCGGCCACTCCAAAGTCCATGCATATCGCCTTGGCATGGCCGATGTGCAAATATCCGTTTGGCTCGGGCGGGAAACGTGTATTGAGTCGTCCTCCGTTTTTGCCGGCCTTCAAATCGTCATATACAAGTTGCTCAACAAAGTTGAGACCTTTCTCCTCATTGACTTCTGCGGGATTGATGGTGTTGTCTGTCATAAGGCTGTGTTTATATCTGTTATATAGTTAATAATCCGGTTGGCAGTGACATGGTCAGGCACTTGGCGCCCTCATCTATGTCGGTTATAAAATCGTCTGCAAGCGGTATGTAGACTTGTTCATCTTCATTGTCGGCAGGTGCTACAATCAACAAAGTGTTGTCGGTCGTATCATCCACATCGACTATTGTGCCTCTGAAATTTTCCTCGGGCACATTGACGGCATAACCCACAAGATCGTCGGCATACAGCCGGTCATCGTCATCATCGAGATATTCCTCCATATCGCTGTTGAGTGCATATATCGTCTTGTTGACGAGTTTTGACGCCTCTTCCTCTGACTCGATGCCCTCGATTGTCAACAAATCACTGTCGGCATTCTTGGGCCTGACTGACGTGATAAAGAACGGCACATAGATACCGTCTACATCGAGCACGATACACTTGAGCGATGACACATCGATGTCAAAGTCAAAGCCGGCCGTAATCTCACCTTTGATGCCGTGAGTCTTATACAGCTTGCCGATGGGCATTATCTCGCTCGCAGCAATCACTTTTTACGACGTTTTTTGTTTGTGAGTTTGGGGGCTTCCTCAAAAACGCGCAGGCGACATGTCTCGGGGTCAAGACGTATCGCTCCACGGGTCATCCGGGCAATGTCGTTGAATATCACGACGTCATCAACACCCTCGGGCGTAATGGCCAACAGCACTTTCTTCATCTGATTGGCCAGCTGCATGACGAGCGTATCGCGTTCTTCACCCTCGGGCATCTCTGCGGCATACTGCACCATGCGGGGGAGTTGGCGACCGTAATGCCGATATTTGATTTCCGAGCCGGTGTATTGCACCTTTTCCGGGCGGGTATCCAGACGCGAGGCATCAATCACTTCATACGGCCAATCAATATCTAGCTTAAAATCAGCCATGACTGCGATATGATCCCACATGGCACGCAAAGCCTCGGGGTCATTGCATTTGGCCGGAAAAAGTTGCTTCATCGCCGCGAAGATGGTGTGTGCGCATGCAGTACGTGCCTCGCGGTCCTCGATGGTCAGACAATGATCGACCATGTTCTGTATGTTGCGCCCATACTCGGGAAGTATCAGGGGTTTAAGACGAGTGTTGTATGTCAGCATATCATTTCGTTCTTATAAACGGCAAAGTTACAACATATTTTTTACTTTACAACCCCGATTCTCCAAAATGATGCCAAAAATCTCCCAACACCGCACCCGGTGCACCCAAAAGGGCGCCCTGTCAGCAGCCGGCCGGTGGATGGCAGATAAAGCGACAAAGGCGCGCCCGCACTCTGCGGGCGCACCTTTGTGCTTATTTTTTACTGCGCACAGTCTGTGCGAGTCGGGTTTTTACATGTCCATGCCGCCATCGACCTGAATGACTTGGACGGTGACATGGCTCGACAAGTCAGAGGCGAGGAACACAGCGACATTGGCAATATC
>CAZKYR010000248.1:0-2130 GCA_964557035.1 uncultured Bacteroides sp.
CAAGATGGTGTGTTCGGCACCTCCGAGCAGTTGGCCGACGCCATGAATGGTGAGAAGGTTTGAGCCGATGCCCTCGATCTTCACGCCCATCATGCCGAGCATGCGGCAGAGCTGCTGTATGTATGGCTCGCAAGCGGCGTTGTAGATGACTGTTTTACCCTCGGCCATTGCGGCAGCCATCAGGATGTTTGCCGTGCCGGTGATGGATGCTTCGTCGAGGAGCATATATGTGCCGGTGAGCTTTTTGCCATCGGGAACCATCAGGCGATAGGCTCCGAGCTGATGGTCATAGTCGGCTACAGCGCCTAAGTGTTTGAAGCCGATGATGTGTGTGTCGACCTTGCGTCGCCCGATTTTGTCGCCGCCGGGGCGTGCAAAATAAGCTTTGCCAAATCGTCCCAACAGAGGACCTACAAGGAGCACCGAGCCGCGCAGAGTGGCGCATTTGTTGACAAAGTCGGCACTGTTGATGTAACTTAAGTCGATGTTGTCAGCGGTGAAAGTGTAGGTGTGACGGTCGGCGCGGTCGATTTTGACCCCCATCCCTTCGAGAAGGTGGATGAGATTGACTACGTCGAGGATGTCGGGCACATTGTGTATGGTGACAGGCTTGTCGGACAGCAGAGTGGCGGCTATTACCTCGAGCGCCTCGTTTTTTGCGCCTTGAGGAGTGATTGAACCGCTTAGCTGATGACCGCCTTCGATGATAAACTTGCTCATTATGACGTTAGTTTATGTGTTGAACTTCAGGGGTAAGTGTAATGCCGAACATGTCGTTGACGGCGTTGATGATCATTGCCTCAAGTGCCAGTACATCGTCTGCCGTTGCCGTGCCGTCGGTGTTGACGATCACCAACGGCTGTGTTTTCCACACCGATGCGCCACCTATGGCTTGACCTTTGAGTCCGGCTTTGTCGATGAGCCACGCAGCTGACAATTTGATTTTGTTGTCGGGAGCGTCATAGCGTGGCATGTCGGCATGTTGAGCCGCAATGCGTTCGGCGACATCGGGGGTGACGACCGGATTTTTGAAGAAACTGCCCGCACTGCCGACCTTGGCGGGGTCGGGGAGTTTTGACTCACGGATGGCGAGTATCTCGCGGCGCACATCGGCTGCCGAGGGGACGACGGCACTGTTGAAGTGTGATGCGAGGTTGCCATATTCGAGTTTGGGCCGGGCTTCATGACTCAGGGCGAGAGTCACTTCTGTGACAATGAGACGGCCGGCCAAGTCGGCATCCTTGAATATAGAGGTGCGGTAGCCATATTCACATTCGGCGCCGCTTGTGGTGATGAAACGTTGCTCGGTCAGATCAAACAGCCGCACGGCGTGGACCGATTCTCCGAACTCGACGCCGTAGGCTCCTACATTTTGAACTGTCGCACCGCCGACATCGCCGGGTATGCCCGACAGGTTCTCAAGTCCCCACAGCCGGTTGTCGGCTGCCCATTGACACAGGTAGTCAAGACGCACGCCGGCTCCCACCTTGACAAGTTGCAGCCCGTAGGCTGTCGGTTGCGACACGGGGCGTATGTAGTTGACGGCGCTATGCAGCAGAGTGCCTTTGAAGTCGTTTTCAAACAGCAGGTTGCTGCCGCCGCCGAGTGCAAAATAGGGTCGGGGCAACGTGTTGTCGTTGGCGATGACTTCAAGGTCGGCCGAGTCGTCATAGGTCACCAAGGCGGCTGCCTTGGCATCGATGCCAAAGGTCGTCAATTTTTTGACCGACACATTGTCAAATCGTTTGATCATAGCGTCTTATCCTCCGAAATTGTCATAGTGGATGCTCTCGGGCTCGACGCCGAGAGAGTCGAGCATCTTGTTGACGGCGGCACTCATCGGGCCGGGACCGCACATGTAGTACTCGATGTCCTCGGGAGATTCGTGATTTTTGAGGTAGGTGTCATAGATGACTTGATGTACAAAGCCGGGGGTGTATTTGACGCCGGCTGCATCAGCAGCAGGGTCGGGACGGTCGAGCGCGAGATGGAAGTGGAAATTGGGGAACTCTTTCTCAAGCTGCAAAAAGTCATCGAGATAGAATACCTCGTTGAGCGCACGTGCGCCGTAGAAGTAGTTCATCACGCGGTCGGTAGTGTGGAGCGTCTTGGTCATGTGCATGATCTGGG
>CAZKYR010000249.1:0-2109 GCA_964557035.1 uncultured Bacteroides sp.
CTTGGGCTTCCCCGTATTCCCTCTCGAATGGCACGACCCCAAAAGCGGAGAGATCTCGTCTGGCTATCGCGAGAAAGGCTATCTCCCCGAGGCTGTCATCAACTTCTTGGCTCTCCTGGGCTGGAATCCCGGCGACGACACCGAGGTGATGTCGATGGACGAGCTGATTTCAAAGTTCTCGCTCGACCACTGCTCTAAATCGGGCGCCAAATTTGCATTTGAAAAAGGCAAGTGGTTTAACCACACCTACATACAGGCCATGGACGACACCAAGCTTGCACAGCTTTTCCGTCCCGTCCTCGAGGCCAACGGCGTCAACGCCTCAGAGTTTAGCGACCAATATCTCGCCGAGGTGGTGTCGTTGGTCAAGAGCCGCGTCAACTTTGTGAGCGAACTGTGGGACCAGGCAAAATTCTTCTTTGTCGCACCGACCGAATATGCCGAGAAAGATATACGCAAACGATGGAAGGAGGACACCCCCGCCATTCTCAACGAGCTCATCGCGCTGCTCGAGGGCCTCGACAACTTTGAAGGATCCGAGACCGAGCCGACCGTCATGGCTTGGGTTGAGAAGAACGGCTATCACCTCGGCAATGTGATGAATGCATGGCGTCTGGCACTCGTGGGCGAGTGCAAAGGCCCTCACATTTTTGACATCACCCGCCTGTTGGGACGCGCCGAGACTGTGGCCCGCGTGCAACGCGCCATCGAAATAATCGGCCGATAACCAATGAGTTTGCTCTATGACATATCTGTCGGAGCATTGCAGACCGGCATAGCCGTCGCGTCGCTGCGCGGCGGCAAAATTGCCCGTATGTCGCGCGGCCGTCGCGACACCATGCGCCGATGTCGCCCCGGCGGCGACCTCACCACACTCAAAGGGTGTGTGTGGGTGCACGCCGCGTCGCTCGGCGAGTTTGAACAGGGACGCCCGCTGATCGAGCGCCTCCGACGCGAACACCCTGACAAAAAGATACTTTTGACATTCTTCTCCCCCTCGGGCTACGAAGTGCGCAAGGGGTTTGACAAGGTTGACGCGGTGGCTTATCTCCCCGGCGACACACGCCGCGCTATGCGGCGCCTGATTGACGCGGTCGAGCCGTCGATGGCGATTTTTGTCAAATATGAGTTCTGGAACAACTGTCTCACCCTGCTCAGCCAACGGCGTGTGCCCACCTATCTGATTTCGGCCATCTTCAGGCCATCACAGGCGTTTTTCAAGCCGTGGGGAGGCGTATTCAGACAGATGTTGCGACTGTTCACACATCTGTTTGTGCAAGACACGGCGTCAAAAGAGCTGCTCGAGTCGATAGGGGTCACCAATGTCACCGTGGCGGGTGACACACGCTTTGACCGCGTGACCGACATCATGCGCACCACCGTGGAGATGCCGCTGATTGAAGAATTTGCACGCGGGCATTTCACGCTCATCGCCGGCAGCTCGTGGGATCCCGACGAGGATTTATACATCCCCTATCTGCTCTCACACCCCCACATGCGCGCCATCATCGCGCCCCATGAGTTTGACCGCGCGCGCCTCAACGCGCTGCTCGACCGTTGCAAGGGGGCGGCTCAGCTCTACTCGCGCATCGAGGCAGGCGAACCTGTGGCCGATTCCACCCGCATCCTCATCATCGACTCGTTTGGCCGCCTGGCCTCTATCTATCGCTACGGCACGGCGGCATGGGTCGGCGGCGGATTTGGCGCGGGGATACACAACATCAACGAGGCGGCGGTGTATGGCCTGCCGGTGATCATCGGCCCTAAGTTTGACAAATTCAAGGAAGCACGCGACCTCATCGGCCTCGGCGGCGCATTTTGCGTGCACACAAAAGAGGAGGCTGAGCAGGTGCTCGACCGACTCACCACTGAGGCCGACACACTCGCCGGCGCATCGGCGACAGCACGCGACTACATCAGCCGCTCGGTCGGCGCCACCGACCGCATCTGGTCGGCAATCTTCACTGACTAATTTTCTTTATTACTGTTGGTTAGCAACTCTATGGCGGCATCGAGAATGGTGTCGTGACCTGCCTGACGATCAGCCTCAGTGAGGGTGACGGCGACGTCGGGTTCGATGCCGGCCTCGGTGCTGTTACCCTCGGCGTC
>CAZKYR010000250.1:0-2046 GCA_964557035.1 uncultured Bacteroides sp.
CCACGGAGGCGGCGGTCCGGGTGCCGGTCCGGTCGGCGTGCGCGCCGGTCTCGAGCAATTTTTGCCCAATCCGCGTGTCAAACGCGATGCAAACCGCAACTTCTACTATATCGACTGCGACAGCGCAGCACTCGGTTCGGTCACAAGCACCCTCGGCAACTTTGCAGTCTGCCTGCGTGCCCTGAGCTACATCCTCACGCTCGGTGTCGACGGCATGATGCAGGCCGGTACACTCGCCACACTCAACGCCAACTATGTCAAGGAGTGCCTCAAAGACCTCTACGAACTGCCGATCGAGGGCGTGTGCAAGCACGAGTTTGTGTTTGACGGACTCAAAGACAAATCGACCGGCGTTACCACGCTTAACGTGGCCAAGCGTTTGCTCGACCATGGGTATCACGCACCGACAATCTACTTCCCGCTGCTTTTTCACGAGTCGTTGATGATCGAGCCCACCGAGACCGAGAGCCGCGAGACACTCGACGAGTTCATCGGCGTGATGCGCGAAATTGCCCGCGAAGCATCAGAGACTCCCGATGTTGTCAAGAACGCACCGCACAACACCCCCGTGCGTCATCCCGACGACACCGAGGCAGCCCTGCACCCCGTGGTGACATACGACGAGCTTAAGAACTGATCATGCAAGAATTTGATTTAATCATTATAGGTGCCGGCCCCGGCGGTTATGAGACCGCCGGAGTCGCCGCCGCGCGCGGAGAACGTGTGCTGCTGATTGAGCGCGACCGGCTGGGAGGCACTTGCCTCAACCGTGGCTGCATTCCCACCAAGACTCTCTGCCGCACCGCGCAGGTGTTGCACGACATCGCCGATGCCGAGACGCTTGGCGTCACACTCGACCGCGACAGTGTCAAAGGTCACTATGACCGCGCCATCGAGCGCAAGGAGGCCGTTGTCGGCCAGTTGCGCGACATGGTGGCTATGTCGCTCAAGGCTGTCACCATCGTTGAGGGTGAGGCTCGCATCGCTGCGCCGGGTCAGGTAGCAGTAGGCGACGATCTCTACACAGCCCCGCGCATCATCATCGCCACCGGTTCTGCCCCCGCACGTCTGCCGATACCCGGAGCCGACACAGCCGTGACCTCTGACGAGCTGTTGTCGATGACCGAGCTGCCTCAGAGCATCATCATCATCGGCGGCGGCGTGATAGGCATGGAGTTTGCCGGCATCTTGCACGAATTTGGCGTCAAGGTCACCGTCATCGAGTATTGCAAAGAGATATTGCCCCCGTTTGACAAGGATATTGCAAAACGTCTGCGCACTGCGATGTCGCGCCGCGGCATCGACATCATCACCGGAGCTGCCGTCACCGCTATCGACGGACGCACGGTCACCTACGAGGCAAAAGGCAAGACGCTAACCGCCGAGGCCGACATGGTCGTCATGGCGGTCGGACGCCGTCCGGTAATCCCTGCCGGCACCGCCGAGGCCGGTGTGGTCGTCGGGCGTCGCGGCATCGAGGTGAACGACCGTTTTGAGACCTCAGTGCCCGGCATCTTCGCAATCGGTGATGTGAACGGACGTTGCATGTTGGCACATGCCGCCACAGCCCAAGGCATGAGTGTGCTCGGCGAGGATGTCGACCTCGATGTCGTCCCCTCGGCAGTGTTCACCATCCCCGAGTGCTCGATGGTCGGCATGACCGAAGAGAAATGCAAAGAGGCCGGATTGGCCTATAAAGCTGCCAAAATACCGTTCCGCGGCAATGGCAAAGCACTCGCGATGGATGAGGCCGACGGTCTTGTCAAAATGATCATTGACACCGACACTCGTCGCGTGCTCGGCTGCCACATCTGCGGCCCGCACGCCGCCGACCTCATTCAAGAGGTGGCCACCGTCATGGCCAACGGCCTGACAGTGGATGCTATCACACGCACAATTCACGGACACCCGACCTTAGGCGAAGTGATACTCGCGGCCGCCCGCGCCCTCTAACACGCCAACCGGTCACTCACACATCAAAGAGGCCGCCTGACCATAGGCGGCCTCTTTAATATTTTGGAGATTGACAGAAAATGCGTAACTTTG
>CAZKYR010000251.1:0-2032 GCA_964557035.1 uncultured Bacteroides sp.
CTTGATGGCGAGCCAGATGAAGAACAAGCCCACAGCGAGCATGACAAAATGCTGCCATGTCGCGTTGTGAAAACCTGTGAAGTTCCAGAACTCCGCAAAGTTTGTTGATAAAAATTCACTAAAATTCATTGTATCCGATTACTTAGTGAGTTTATTCGATTGTCATCAGGACGGTGCCTTCGAGCACAGAGTCGCCGTTGTTGACAGCGATTGAGGCGATTTTGCCATCGCGGCCTGCGTGGATGGCGTTCTCCATCTTCATGGCCTCGAGCACGAGCACGGTGTCGTCAGCCTTGACAGTGTCGCCGACTTTGACCGGGATGTTGAGCACAACGCCGGGCAGCGGAGCTTTGACTGGTGCGCCTGCGCCACCGGTTGCAGCCGGTTTTGCAATCACCTTTTCGCCTGTCGAGGTGCGGGGAGCGGCGGCAGGACGCGGTGCGTTGACAACGGTCACGGGTTTTGCTTTTTGCTCGAGCTCAACCTTGTAGGGGACGCCGTTGACCTCGACATGTGCGATGCCGTTGTCGATGTCGCCCACGCCAACCTTGTAGAGGTTGCCGTTGATTTTATATTTATATTCTTTGAGTTTCATGACTTGAAATAATAAATGTTTAATGATTTGGGTTAATCGTCACGGCATCATTGCTGGCCGGGGAGATGACGCATGTTGTAAATCTTAGAGCTCCAGGGCGAGTAAGCACGTTTGACTTTGTTGATTGTCAAGATAGTGTTCTCGGCATCGTGAGAGTCGAGATGATCGCGAAGAGCCATGGCGATGGCTGCAATCTCCTCGCCGGTGTCGTGGTCGGGACGGTCGGCGCGACGCACTTCGCTGGGGTTGAGACCCTGAGCCTTCATTTTGTTAGTGCGCGAGATGTAGCCGCCGATCTTGCTGATGGCGAGGAAACAGAGACAGAGCACAAGCAGAGCCGAGAAAACGATCGCCATAGCCATAAGGGTCATAGCAAAGCCGTTCTCGTCACGCTCGTGGAACATCTCGATCTTGTCGTTAGAGTCGCGGATGATGTTGTTAGACGACGGAGTGATGTACTTGTCGCCATTGTCATCGCGAACTTCCCAGCCAAGCTCGGGAGCGCCGTCTTTCACACGGGCATACGAAGTGTTGGGAGCGAGCACGGGAACCACAACCTCGTCAAGAAGAGTCTGCTTGTCAGAGTCGTAGATGCCGATCCAGTTTTCTTTTGTAGGATCGAGGACAAAGCTGGTGTGGAATGTGCCGCGCGAGGGCATGCCGTCAGCCCAAAAGATGACATGCTGACGCTTGGGCACGCGAGTGTTGACGTCGCCCAGCGGAATGGCATACATCGTCGGGTTGAGGCTGTCGGTGGTGATATAAACGCTCGAAATTTCGAGCGGTGCAAACTGCGCGTTGTAGAGCTCGATCCAGCCTGAGCGCTGGCCGAAGTCGTCGACGGCGTTTGTCTCGTTGGCAGTCATCACCTCGTTGATGTACAGCGCGCCTTTGCGTTGACCCGCGAATGCGCTTGCTGCACATGCCAACAGGGCGACAAGTGCTATTGACAGTTTTTTGTTCATAGTTTTCTTGTAGCCGATTAGAGGGGGATATTGCCGTGCTTTTTGGCCGGGTTGACGACTTTCTTGGTGGCGAGCTGCTGGAGAGCGCGGATGACGCGGAAGCGTGTATTGCGCGGCTCGATGACGTCGTCTATATAGCCATATTTGGCTGCGTTGTAGGGGTTGCAGAAGAGTTTGTTATACTCTGCTTCTTTCTCAGCCAGGACAGCTTTGGGATCCTCGGCAGCTTTTGCCTCTTTTGCATAGAGCACCTCGACTGCACCTGCGCCACCCATGACAGCGATCTCGGCTGTAGGCCATGCATAGTTCATGTCGCCGCGCAACTGCTTGCAGCTCATCACGATGTGGCTGCCGCCGTAGCTCTTGCGGAGTGTGACTGTCACTTTGGGCACGGTAGCCTCGCCGTAGGCGTAGAGGGATCATGGCGCCTACTGCAACCAACGACTTCTGGTCGCGGAAGTAGCCGAGGCCG
>CAZKYR010000252.1:0-2001 GCA_964557035.1 uncultured Bacteroides sp.
GACGTTGCTCTCCATGTACTCCTTGAGCTTGATGGCCGGAATCATGTCTTCGAGCGCGTCATAGAGGGGTTGGAGATACGGGTCGATTTTGTCCTTCATGTCACCCGGGAGGAAGCCGAGTTTCTCGCCCGCCTCGACAGCCGGGCGCGAGAGGATGATCTTGCGCACCTCCTTGTTCTTGAGGGCGCGCACCGCCAGGGCGATGGCGACGTATGTCTTGCCGGTGCCGGCGGGGCCGAGGGCAAACGTGAGGTCGTTGTGGGCAAATGTGCTAACCAACAGCTGCTGGTTTGGCGTGCGCCCCTGTATCGGTTTGCCGTTGACGCCATAGATGATGACATCGTCGGCCTTGAGCTCGTCGGGTTGCTCACCTTTGACAACCTTGAGGATGACATCCTCGGTGAGCTTGTTGTATTTGGCGCAATACTCTTCGAGCTCGTGCATCGCCTTCTCGAACGACGCGGTCTCCGAGTCTTCGCCGATGACTTTGATGACTGAGCCGCGCGCTGTCAGGCGCAGTTTGGGATAAAGGTTGCGGATGAGGTGCATATTGCTGTTGTTGACGCCGTAGAATGCGACAGGGTCGACGTTGTCTATAATTACGATTCGTTCTATCATTTAATGTTGTAAGAGAGAAAATTGTGATTAGTTGCGCCCCGGGTCTTCAAAGGTGAAAGTGACAGTGCCCGATTGGTTTGGCGAGCCGACGATGACTTCAAATGTCTGATCTTTGGCTATTGCGCGACAACGGGCGATGATGTCGGGGTCTTGTGATGCGGGACCGTCGAGGCGATCGCGCACGAGCTGCGGCTCGCCGACGACTTTGCCATTGCCGTTGACAGTGACGGCAAATGTGATGGTGCCGGTTTTTGTGCTGCGGGCTTTTGGTGAGTTGGCTATGGTGCGGGTGAGAGAGCGGCTGTTGTCTTTGGGCTGTTTGTTGTCCCCCTTGTTTTTTGAGCCGAATGCGTTTGCTGCCTTGTCTTTGATTTTGTCCGAGGCGGCTTGTTGGCGTCGGGCGGTGTCATCGACTTTCACGGGCGACGGCTCGGGAGTCGCGACCGGCGTGTCGGTGACATTGGTGTCGCCGGCGTCCTCGGTGACCTGCGGGATGTCGCCGCCGTAGGGATCGTCGGTGACCTCGTCGACAGCCTCACCGGCCATGATGTGGTCGATCATGGCGGGGTCAAACTCATACTCTATTTGCTCCGGGTCGATGTAGGTCAGCTCGCTCGTCTGCATCGGCTTGGGCTCGGGCATGTCGGGGCGAGGGTATTCGAGCAACAGATAGAGACACAGCACCACGAGCGCTGCGTGTATCAGCACCGTCACGGTTGTGGCTGTTATCTTTTCGTGTCGCATAGGGCGATTATTGTTCGGCGGGGCGTGTGGCGAGGACTATTTTGACTCCGGCGGCGGCTCCGGTGTTGATGACTTGCACCACCCGACCATAGGGCACCTCCTCGTCGGCATAGAGCGACACGGCGGCGTCGGGGTTGGCCTCGAGCGCTGAGGTGAGCCATGCGGTGAGGTGTTCGATCGGCACGACCGGTATCTCCTCGCCGGCGGCGGGAGTGCCTTGCGAGAGGTCATATGGCCTGATCTCCCCCTCGGCGTCGAGCGTGATGATGATGCCCGGCTTGAGCGTGGTCTGCTCAGAGCTCTGAGGCAGATTGATCTCGAGAGCCGTAGGGAAGACAAATGTCGATGTGACCATGAAGAAGATGAGCAGCAGGAAGATGACATCGGTCATCGATGCCATCGAGAATGTCGCCAACATCTCGTTGTGTTTCTTCAGTGCCATGTGCAGTGTCAGGCTGAGGGTTCGTTGAGAAGGTCCATGAACTCCATGGTGCTTGCCTCAAGCATCTTCATCACCGAGTTGACGCGAGCCACCAGGTAGTTGTAGGCAAACAGGGCGACTACGCCGACAATCAGGCCGGCCACCGTGGTGACAAGGGCGGTGTAGATGCCGCCGGCAAAGGTGTCGATGGTTGCTGT
>CAZKYR010000253.1:0-1959 GCA_964557035.1 uncultured Bacteroides sp.
TCCCGATCCGTTCCTCGAGCAGATCGCACTCAACGGTCTCCCCTGGCACGAAGTGCTCAACCAGGACATCGAGGTGGACAAAATTTAAGTTGAAGCAAAACCAAGCTTACGCAACAAAACAAGTTAACGCAACAAAACAAGTTAACGCAACAAAACCGCGCATACAGACGCCGACATCAGTCATTGATGCCGGCGTCTGACTTCATCACGGCCCGTCAATGGCGCAGCCCGCGCAGTTTTGATTTTTTGCGAACGACCGAAAAATTTCACATTATTAGGGCCAAAATGACCTGCAATTCGGATAAAATGCTTATATTTGCAGGCTCAAAGCTGTGTGGCAACCGGATCACGCGGCCTTTTACCATTGAAAATCAATTTAATAAACATTAAACCATATCATTTTTTAAACAATGCAAAGCAAAGGAACATTAGGTAGTGTCGTTGCCGGTATTATCGCCATCCTGCTTGTCATCGTTTGCCTTTTCTATCTGTCATTCTCGGTTGCGAGCAGCCGATTTGAGGACAAGGCAAAAGCTGAGGCACTCAAGGTAGCCGGTGCGAACAATCCCAATGAGTATGAGAAAGCCTACTCAGACTACATCCAAGAGCATGGCAAGGATCCCATCTGGCTGGGCTACAACTACAATGAGACACAACAGTGGGGAGTGGGCCTCGGCCTCGACCTTAAGGGCGGCATGAACGTCATCTTGCAGATTGACATGCCCGACATCCTCCGTTCGATGAAAAACAGCCAGTCGGACACCTCTTTTGACCGCGCGCTTGTCCTCACCGACAGCCTCGTCAACAAAGAGCACGTCAGCGACGACTATGTTGCAACATTCATCCAGCAATATCGCAACCTCAACGGCAATGCCGACTACTCGGTTGTGTTCGCCGACATCCCCGGTGTCAAAAAAGGGATGGATGACAAAGCTGTCGCCTCTGTCCTCAAACAAGAGGTGCAAGACCGCGTCAACAACTCGGCTACCAACGTCCTGCGCAACCGTATCGACGCATACGGCGTGGTGTCACCCAACATCCAGGTGCTCCAAGGCAAAGACGGTCAGATTTTGCTCGAGCTCCCCGGCGTGAAAGATCACCAGCGTGTGCGCGAGCTGCTGCAGCGTGCCGCCAACCTCGAGTTCTACACCTCGTTCAAAGAGAATGGCCCGATGGTCATGCAGTCACTTGCCAACCTCGACAGCAAGCTCAAGGAGTCAGAGGAGTTTGACAACAAAGGCATCTCAGACTACTTTGTACAGGGTGGTGACGGCGTGTACACCGCCGGCGTCGTTGCACGCCGCGACACCGCCGAGGTGCAACGCCGCATCAACAGCTCGCTGGCCAAAGCCACACTCCCCGGCGACCTGCGTCTGCTGTGGGGTGTCAAACCCGCATCGGCAAAAGATGTCGAGCGCATGCAGAAGGCCGGCCTGAGCGTAGAGCAGGGTCAGGAATATTTCACCCTCTATCCTCTCAAGACAGTCGGCGGCAAAGCTGCTCTCGACGGCTCGGTAGTCGTGGCTGCCAGCCAAGAGTATAACGACCGTCAACACGAAGTGACCGTGTCAATGTCGATGAACGCCGACGGCGCCCGTCAGTGGGGTCAGCTCACACGCGACAACATCAACTATCCGGTTGCCATCGTCCTCGACAACAAAGTCTACTCAAATCCGCGCGTCAACGACGCCATCGAGAACGGCACCTCGAGCATCTCGGGTGACTTCTCGATCCAGGAGGCACAAGACCTTGCCAACGTGCTCAAGTCAGGCAAGATGAACGCTCGTGTCCACATCATCTCTGACATGGTCATCGGTCCGTCACTCGGCCACCAGGCCATCGAGTCGGGCATCATGTCATTCATCGTCGCACTGGTGCTGTTGATGGTCTTCATGATGTGCTTCTATGGCGTCATCCCCGGCTTGGTTGCCAACTTTGGCTTGATCTGCAACCTCTTCT
>CAZKYR010000254.1:0-1936 GCA_964557035.1 uncultured Bacteroides sp.
CAGCATCCATTTGACTTATGTGCCATATCTCAAAGCGGCAAAAGAACTCAAGACCAAGCCGACGCAACATTCGGTCAAACAATTGCAGGCTATCGGCATACAGCCCGACATTTTGATTTTGCGAACCGAGGTTGAGATACCGCAAGGGATGCTCCACAAGGTTGCTCAGTTTTGCAATGTCTCGATTGATGCGGTCATACAGAGCATGGATGTGTCGTCAATCTACAAAGTCCCCCTGATGATGCACCGGCAAGGTCTCGATGACCTTGTGTTGCGCATCACAAACACGGAGCGTAAAGGCAATCCCGATCATTTTGCATGGAATGAGTTTTTGCAAAAGCTCGAAAACGCACATGAGGTTGTCAACATCGGCCTTGTCGGCAAATATGTGGAACTGCAGGACGCCTACAAATCGATCAACGAGTCGCTGTTGCAGGCGGCGACATATTGTGACCGCAAGTTAAACCTCGTAGATATTCTGTCTGAGAAAGTGACCGAGGAAAACGTAGGTCAGCTGTTGTCTCAAATGGATGGAGTGATCATCGCACCCGGCTTTGGTCAACGAGGCATTGAGGGCAAATTTGTTGCGCTTAAATGGTGTCGCGAGCATGATGTGCCCACGTTTGGCATCTGCCTGGGTATGCAATGCATGGTTATCGAATTTGCACGCAACGTTTTGGGCCTCAAAGGCGCAAACTCGACCGAGATGGACAAGGACACTCCCTATAATGTCATCGACTTGATGGAGGGACAAAAGAATATCACCAAGATGGGAGGCACGATGCGTTTAGGTGCCTATGAGTGTCGTCTCAAGCCCGGCTCGATACCTCACAATGCATACGGCAAAGATGTCGTGAGCGAGCGCCACCGTCACCGCTATGAATTTAACAGCGATTATCGCGAGAAATTTGAGGCGGCCGGTCTCGAATGTGTCGGCGAGAATCCACAGACCGGACTTGTAGAGGTCGTACAGATTCCGTCGCTCAAATGGTTTGTCGGCACTCAATATCATCCCGAGTACCAGTCGACCGTGTTGTCACCCAATCCGCTCTTCATCTCATTCATCAAAGCTGCAATCGAGCACCATAAATAAGAGCAAAATAATCAGCGAGGGCTGCGTCACAATCACTGTTGACGCAGCCCTTGCTGTTGATAACATATTCGTTTAGTATTTGCGTGTGGGATCGCAGGTGAGGCCGACGCCGAGCTTTTTAAAAATCTTTTGATCGACCTCGCCGAGCATGACTGTCGAATGTGCTTGACACCCGAGGAGCTCGGGGAGCTTGGCGAGTGTGCGTCTGCAATTCTCATCGTGAGTGCTGAGGACCGACAGAGCGACCAGGACCTCATCGGTGTGCAGGCGGGGATTGTGGCTGCGCAGGTAGTTGATTTTTGTAAACTGTATCGGCTCGATCATGTGTTGCGGTATGAGTTTGACCGAGTGCTCAATGCCGGCTAAATGTTTGATTGCATTGAGAATCAGCGCTGCGCTCGGGCCAAGCAGGTCGCCCGTTTTGGCTGTGATGATGGTGCCGTCGGCCAGTTGAATTGCAGCGGCCGGACGTCCGCACTGTTCGGCACGTTCACGGGCAGCTGTCACCGGCTTGCGAAACGATGTGTCGATTTTGGCCTGTTTGAACAAAAGGGCTATTTTGTTGACCTCTGACTCGTTGCAATCACCCTTGACCATGTTGTTGAGGGCGGTGAAGTAACGGCGGATAATCTCCTCCTTTGATGCCTCTTGACACACCTCGTCATCGCTGATGCAGAAGCCTACCATGTTGACACCCATGTCGGTGGGTGATTTATATGGATTTTCACCATATATACCTTCAAACAGGGCGTTGAGGACGGGATAAATCTCGATGTCACGGTTGTAGTTAATAGCAGTTTTGCCGTAAGCCTCGAGGTGGAATGGGTCAATCATGTTGACATC
>CAZKYR010000255.1:0-1931 GCA_964557035.1 uncultured Bacteroides sp.
ACTGAGACGAGCGTGTCGCGCATCACCGGATATTTGTCGACAAAACGGTTCAGAGGCTCGCGTGCCACCAGGGCTGTCAGCAGGGTGATGATGATGACTGTGAGGGTGTCGGCCAGACGGTCGGCAACCATTGAGCCGAAGACGACCGAAAAGGGCGCCTTCTCACGCGACGAGATGTAGCCGGTGCGCCACACTTCGCCCAACCGCGGAAAAACGATATTGACCGCGTATGTGCCAAAGATGCTCAGCAACACAGCGCCAAAAGGTGGTGTGATGCCCGACGCCTTGAGCTGTATGCGCCACCTGAGCGCCCTGAACACGCACGCCAGCACTGACGGGATGAAACCAAGCAAGATCCACCGATAGTCACATGTCTTGATCAGCTCCCATACGCGGGCGATGTCGATGTCGCGAAACAGCACCCAGCAAAGCCCTAAGGTGATGACGGGGGGGACGCCATAGCGCAAGACGCCGCTGATAATTCGGGATGTCTTGGCGCTCCTCATGACGACTGAAATTGTGTTGGCGACATGCCGGTGAGATGCTTGAAATATTTGCCGAACGATGACTGATTGGCAAAATTGAGCTCGTAGGCTATCTGCTGTATGTTTTTGTCCGAAAATTTGAGCATGTTTTTGGCCTCGTTGATAACGAAATCGTCAATCCACTCACCTGCCGACCGACCTGTCGTGTCTTTGATGACCATCGACAGATATTTGGGTGTGATGCACATGCTGTCGGCATAGAACGCCACCGAGCGCTCCCGGCGGTGATGCAGATGCACAAGGCTCATGAAGGTCTGCACATAGGTGACGCGGCGCGAGCGGGGTGTGTAATCGTCGGTTTTGACAGCGATGTGCCGGTCGGCAAACAGCATCAGTTGATAAAAGATCGAGGCAATGTGACTGCGCACTATCAGGCCCGAATAGTTGTCATCATCTTTGTAAGAGGTGGTGTAGCAGCGCAGCAGATCAAACGCTTGCGTCAGCAAGAGGCTCTCTGCGTGGTCGATAGCCAGATGCTGCCGGTTGCCGGCAAAATAGCGGGTGTTGATGCTGTTGATGTCGATATTGATTGTGCGGAGGAAGTCCATCGACAACAGCAGCGCATAAAACTCGACGGGCTCGGTACACGACCGTGGCTTGTGGCACACTATTGTCCGCGGTCGGATGACTGTCAGCGTGTCGGCCTCAACCGTGTCGGGGAGCAGGTCGAGGTCAAAGACCATCCGTCCGCGCGTACACAACACGATGGCGATGCCGTCAAACCGGTAACCACCGTAAAGCAGACTCTCAAAGAGCGGTGAATCGGGACTGTATCGCACTCGCATAAGCGAGTAGTCATCCCCCCGGCTGCAAACCGAATTGCCATCATGCTCGCCTGTGCCGAGCAGACTGACCTTTATATTCTCGATTTTGTCCATTTTTCTGTTTTGAGAGCACAAAATTAGTCATTTTTACCATTATCAGCAAACCTCAGCAGCAATTTTGACCAATAAGTCGGCCGACTTCTCAGGTCAGCCAACGTCCTACAAACGGCACGCGCGACAGCAGCCATGCCGTCACGAACGACACTATCGGGAGCACAAGACACATCAGATTGCTGTCGGCAAGCCCGGGACACAGATAGTGCGTGATGAGTTTAAGCACCAAAATATGGCACAGATATACGCCGAATGTCAGGTCAGACAACCGGGCCAGCAATCGTGCCGCCCTCCCGCCGGTCTTGATGCACCGGCCAAGCCGGCTCAGCACGATGTAGAGCGTGAATGTCTCGGCCGCAGTGGTGAGAGTCAGGGGGTCGAACGGCATCCATCTGAACATCTCATCGCGCAGCGGCATGAATGCAAACGCCACCGGCAACAGGTAGCCGAACAGGAGTGCCGCCGCGACCGCAACGGCTTGCCGACGGTGCGACCAACTGCCAAAAGG
>CAZKYR010000256.1:0-1930 GCA_964557035.1 uncultured Bacteroides sp.
AAGCTCCCAGAAGATATACATTTGGAAGATGTTGGTGGCAACGACCAATCCGAGCATTGAGAAGCTGAACAGCGACAAGAACGCATAGAAACGTTGGAAACCGGTCTCAAACACGCCATGATGGTCGCGCATATAACCGTTGCTGTACAGATGAACCATGAACGAGATGGTCGTGATGACTACTAACAGCAGTGCCGAGATCGGGTCGAGCAAGAACCCGAGCTTGATGACAAGCGTGTCGGTGAATTGCAGCCAGGTCTGATTGAAGATGACCGACTGCAGACGCTGCTGTCCGTCGATAAACTGAGGATCGCCCGAGAAGAAGTAGGTGAAAGCGGTGATATAAGCCAACACCATCGTCACTCCCATGGCCGATGTGCCGAGCACGCCCGCCATGCGGTGGCTCATGTACTTGCCGCACAAGCCCAGGACAAGGAACATGACCAGAGGCAGGGCAAGGATAATTACAGGTATTGTTGCGTCCATCGTGGATTAGAATTTCATTGTGGTTAAGTCCTCGACGTCGATGTTGTTGGTGACGCGGAAGACATTGATAATGATTGCGATGGCCAGCGCTGTCTCTGCCGCCGCGATGGCGATGGCAAACAGCGTGAAGAACATGCCCTCGAGTGCGCCGGGATACAAAAAGCGATTGAAGACGACAAAGTTGATGTCAACCGCGTTTAGCATCAGCTCCAAGGACACCAGCATGGCTATCATGTTGCGACGTGTCAAAAAGCCGTACACGCCACAGCAGAACATCACCAGCGAGGGGATTAGGTAACAGAGTGCGTTTAATTCCATAATTTTTCTGTGTCAGCGTTTACGGGCAACTACGATGCCACCGATTATACATGCGAGCAATAGCACACTGACTGCCTCAAACGGCAACAGATAGCCGCCGTGGCCGGTGCTCAAGAGTGCATCGCCGATTTTGTTCATGTCAGGGTTGCCAAGGTCATTGCATTTGGTCAACAGGTCCACACGGGTGATAAGCGAATAGCCTGCCACCAATGCCATGGCGATAGCGCCGACCAAACCCAGGAGGCGTTTGCGTGATGCAAGCGACGGGCTGTTGTCGCCGGGGTGTGTCGTCAACAAAATTGAGAAGACAAACAGCACCACGATACCACCTGCATACACTGCGATCTGCACCGCTCCCAAAAACTCATAGTCGAGCTGGAAGTAGAGAGCCGCTGTGGCAAACAGCGCAAACAGCAAATAAGTTGCTGCACGCAGTATCTTGCGTGTGGTGACAGCAAGCACCGAAAAGAGGACAATCGACAGTGCGATGACCCCGTAAGCGATTATACTACCTACTGATTCCATTGTGATTATAGCGTTTTATTATTTTTCTTCATTTGCCGGTTGTGTCTCATCACCCTTGGCAGCCTCGGCGGCAGCTTTTTTGGCAGCGGCGGCAGCCTTTGCGGCGGCTATTTTGGCCTCACGCTCGGCAGCGGCCTTTGCAAGCTCTTCGGGGGTAGGCTCGGGATCGGGCACCTCGGGACGGTCATTGAGCTGCTTCACCAGTTTTGAGCGTGTGAACACTGCCTGCTCAAAATCGTTGCTAAAATCGAGCGCATTGGTCGGACAGGTTGTCACGCAGAGCTGGCAAAATGTACAGCTGCCGAGGTCATAGATATAGCGGTCGAGCTTTTTCTTCTTTTTGCCGTCAGGTGTCTCCACCATTTTGGTCTGCACTGTGATGGTGCCGTTGGGACAATTGCGCTCACACGTGCCGCAAGCGATGCATCGGTGCCGTCCCTCGGCATCATATATCAGTTCGAGACAGGCGCGAAAACGCTGAGGTACATGTCGCGTCTCGCGGTCTTCGGGATATCTTTCAGTAATCTTAGGCGTCACAAGTTCCTTGCCGGTCACTTGCAAGCCCTTGACAAGACTTGCCAGGCCTGAGCCTAATGATGAA
>CAZKYR010000257.1:0-1842 GCA_964557035.1 uncultured Bacteroides sp.
GAATAATCTTCTTACCTTAAATCTAATACCATGAAAAACTGATGCAAAGGTATGGCAAAACATGTTATAAAACATAATTTTGAGGCATAAAAATGTGATTTGTTTACATATTTTAACGTTTACGGGCGGTTTTGGGGTATTTTGAAACGTTTGTTAACAATTGGTGTGGAGGATCGGGGGTGGGTGGCGAATCGTGGCGGCGTAATTTTGCAGTGTCATCTGACGGAGGTGTCTTGAGACCGACGCAGAGGCATTATTAACCGTTTTTAAATTTTTTTTATGAGCAATGATGAATACAATGAGCAATGCGGGAGGTCAGGGAAATGTGACCCCCGAGACGATGGGCAAGATGTTGTGGCTGATCAACTTTGTGGTGACGCTGGTGAAGCTTGTGCGCAAGGGAGTGAGCTTAGTGTCGGGAATGCGCAGGAAGAGGGGGCAGCCGGGCGAAGCGACAGAGACGACAACGCCGAGCGAGTCGCTCCCCGAGAGTCAGGGTCTCCCCGAGAGTCAGAGCCGGGCGGAGGATTGACACCTGATGTGTCGGCGCTGTTGGCCGAGGCCGAGCAGCGGGGCTATCTGCGAGGGCGCAATGAGCGCATCGATGAGTTGATGTCTGAGCCGGGATTGTGGCAACGGGATGTGCGTGGCGCCGTGGATGCAGGCGAGTCGGAGGTGCTGTTTTTGAACAATCGACGGCAATCGATATGGGACGTGAAGTGAGACGTTCGCCGGGGCGGACAATTTTGGGAATGGGAATGGATTTATTAATGATTTTATTTTTGTTGATGTTATGAAAAATTATGTGAAGGAGCGCGTTGAGAGCGCAATCAAGGGACTTGTGAAGTTTGTGACCACGCCACGCGGCATGTTTGCGTGCGCATTGGCGGTGACACTGTGGCTGTTGGCACGATGGTTGTGGGGTGACGGATGTGACGATGTGATGATGGCTGTCGTGGTGCCCGGCATCGCGGGTGGCAGCGGCGTGACGGGCGAGCCGTTGACAACGTCGCTGACCGAGAGCGTGTCGCCAGGCTTGCTGCGCAACGAGATTGATGACCGCATCGTCAAGATTCGTCCGATGGCGACGCCGATCGACCAGATTTCGCGCTATGGCGGTTCGCGTCTGTGTGGCAGCATGGTAGTGGACTATTACTCGATTGACACGCGCAAAATCAGTTGCAGGGTGACTAAAGCCATCCCGTCGCAGGCGTCGGCAGGCACGGCGGGCGCACGCATCTCTCAGCGCATTGAGGTTGATGCTGACAACATTTTTGAGGCGACCGAGACCCTGCTGCTACCGGGTGTACAGGCAAGTGAAAACGGCGCGGCCGCCGGCTCGCTGGTGCTCTATGTGGTGGCACGTGAAGATACGCGCCGATACAGAGTGTTGGCCGTCAACAACACCAACAATGCCGGTGCATATTGCATGCCGGAGGTGCCCGAGGGTGCCGAGGTGGTGAGAATGGGACGTGCCGCCGCGGAGCTCGATGTGCAGACGGCACAGTTTGAGGCCGCGCCTAAGCGCGAGCGCAATTACTGTCAGATCTTCAAGGCTCAGGTCGAGCAGTCGACGCTGATGAAGATTGCTAACAAAGAGGTGGGCTGGACTTTTAATGACCAGGAGGAGGCCGCGGTGATGGATATGCGCATGGGCATGGAGAAGAACTTTATCTTTGGTGTGAAATCGCGATTTGACTCGGGCAACGGGGACGAAGTGATGCTGACCGGGGGCATCTGGAATCAGATCGGCAAGAGCTATGAGTATGACCCCACGGTGTCGCTCGACGAGAGCATCACAGCGATTTGTCGCGCCGCGTTCACGGGCAACGGCGGGTCGTC
>CAZKYR010000258.1:0-1808 GCA_964557035.1 uncultured Bacteroides sp.
CGCGGCGCAACACCTCGTGGGTGCGCTCGTTGGTGTAAAGCGTGAAACAGGGGCGTTGGGTGAGCCGGCGGGTAACGTCGGGGAGGTAGGAGAACTTGTGGTGGTCGTCGTCGCCGTCTTGCCGTTCGGTCAGTTCCCATTGCACCGAGCGGCCGTCGATGCGGACGGGTGTGCCGGTTTTCATGCGCGCTGTCTCGATGCCGAGGCTGCGCAGCTGTCCGGTCAGACCTGTGGAGGCGGGCTCGGCTATGCGTCCGCCGGCTATCTGTACGCGTCCGATGTGCATGAGTCCGTTGAGAAATGTACCGGCCGTGATGATGACCGCAGGCGCCTTGAACTCGACTCCCATGCGTGTCTTGACGCCTGCCACGCGGCCCCGGTCGATGATGAGCGACGTGACATCATCTTGCCACATCGACAGTCCGGGAGTGTTCTCGAGGATGGTGCGCCATTGTGCGCTAAAAGCCATGCGGTCAGACTGGGAGCGGGGGCTCCACACCGCCGGGCCTTTTGACATGTTTAACATCCTGAACTGTATGGCCGTGAGGTCGGTGACGATGCCTGTCATGCCGCCGAGAGCATCTATCTCGCGGACTATCTGGCCTTTAGCTATGCCGCCGATGGCCGGGTTGCAGCTCATCTGGGCGATTTTGTTCATGTCGAGCGTGATCAGCAGCGTGCGCGAGCCGAGCCGAGCCGCAGCATGGGCGGCCTCACAGCCGGCATGTCCGGCACCGACAACGATGACATCATATTTAAACTCCATGTCGCATCAGATTTTTGTGAGCATATCGAGGGCCCGGTTCTCGTGGCTCTCCATTATTTCGCGTTCGCCGGGTCCTTTGTCGTTGATGCCGCACAGGTGGAGCACACCGTGAATGATGACCCGGTTGAGTTCGTCGGCATAGTCTGTGGCCTGCTGCAGGGCATTGGAGCGCACGGTGTCGAGCGAGATATACATGTCGCCGCGTATCATGCGCCCGAGCGTAGTGTCAAAGGTGATGATGTCGGTGTAGTAGTCGTGTTGCAAAAACTCGCGGTTGACGCGCAAGATGGTCTCGTCGTCGCAAAAGATGTAGGTGAGCGGTCCGAGGAGCCGGTCGTGGTCGTGAGCCACCGTCTCTATCCACCGGGCCATGCGCGCGGTGTCAATCGCGGGCATCCCGATACCCTCGCAAGTCCATGCGATCAGTTGTTCTGCAGTTTTCATAAACGTCAAAAGCAAATAACTCGCAAAGATACATTTTTTGGTTGGAAATGGCAATAGCCTGAGGGTGGTCCTTAAAGGTTGGCCCATAAAAAGCGGCACCCCACCGACTTCACGTCGGCGGGGCGTTCTCTCAATCAATACCCTTAAATATTAAATTAACTTATCACTACTAATGTTAAACAACATTATTCAATTTAAAATGTTATATACTGATCTATCTAATTTATTGATTCATTGATGAGTAGATTAATTATGCCGACCTCCGTCGGTATAGTTTGTCGTTCAATGCGACGACGTTTGCAATTACATGTCAAGGGCATAAGGTGAGAGAGTGTGCCACTTTAGAATTTGATTATGGCTCTAAATTTATTTAAAATGTAAAGCAAATGTCGCGATGAATAGCTCGAAATGTAAGTTTTGAAGAATATAATCTACAACATGTCGTTGCTATCCGATGCAAAGGTAATATCATATTTTTGTTTTTCCAAATATTTTTTTAATTATTTTGTCAAATAAAATTTTGTAAAAATTATAAATTATTCAATTTTTGATTCGATTTTGGCAAATTGTTAAATTTTTCTACGTTCTCACCCGTGTT
>CAZKYR010000259.1:0-1791 GCA_964557035.1 uncultured Bacteroides sp.
AGCATCCGGTTTGTCGGTGTCAGGCTTGGGAGTCTCCGGTTTGGCTGTCTCGGGCTTGGGAGCCTCCGGTTTGGCTGTCTCGGGCTCGGCCGGAGTGTCAGTGACATTGGTCTGAACGGTGTCGGTCGCATTTTGGTTCACCGGCTCATGTTCGATTTGCGGTGTGTCTACAGGCTCGTCTGCGAAGTCGTCATCGACATCCTCGCTGACATCTTCGCTGACATCCTCGTCAATGTCATCGGCGATGTTGTCGTCGGCAGCATTGGCATCGGGCCACAAGCCCTCGCTGACATCTTGCTCGAGAACCTCGTAGTCGTGTTGACGGACATACTCAAAATACTCCTCAAATGAGCGACCATCTTTGAGCAGGGTGTCAAAGTCCTGTTGGGAGATGACAACGGTGCGGACTTCGGGCGGGATGTTGGCGGCAGCCTGGTCGTCGCTGAGGATGGCACGGTAGCGGTCGAGCTCGGCACGGTTGGCAAAGCCTTTGACAATGAGTAGTCCCAGGCGGCCGAAATTCATCTGCTCGAGGTCAAAGTCTCGCACCATAAACGATGTGAAGTTGTGTCTCGCAACCTCATAGAGCAGAGCATTGGATGACACGACATCGGTCGGGAAGAGGAGTATGAGCAGTTGCTCGCTGTCAGGGTCGAGAGAAAACTCGGCCGCCTGCATGTCGGCACCGCCTGAGATGCTGTCGTTGCTCAAACGGATGTCCCAGAGCATGCCGCGCATGTTAGAGCCTCCGCTGTGCAGCTGACGACCTTGACCCAACCCTTTGAGGTAGGCAGAGACATAAGGAGTGAGGTCGGTGTCGGGATAGCGTTCGAGCAGCTCGGTGAGTGTGTTCTTGAACTCGTCGGGCTTGTTCTCCGTGACATAAGCAAGGGCGTCGATAAACATGAATTTGGGCATGATTTTGCTCAGCGGATACTCTGCTTTCATGTCGTTATAGGCACGGTGTACGGCACTGTTGCGATTGTCCATATAGGCCTCGAGAGCGTTGGCGTAGAGAGCTTCTTGCGCCACATCCATTTCGCGCAGCTTGTTGAAATAGTCGGGGTCTTGCATGGCTACGCCGTAGCTCGACTCGGGGAACTCGTCAATAATCATCCGGCGCCACCGCTCGGCCTGTGCCGTGTCGTTTGCGCGAACGGCCATCAGATACAGATTGTAGTAGGTGTCGAGGCGGTAAACGTTGTCGGGATAGCGCGTGAGCAAACGATCAAATTCGCTGCGAGAGGCCGCGAAATCCTCCATTTTGTCTTTGAGGATGACGCCCATGTTGTAGAGGCCCTCCTGGATGATGTCGTTGGCGACAGCACGCTCTTCATCGGTTTTTGGAATCTGAGCGATATAATATTCGGGGTAGTGAGGGTCGCCGGCACGTTCGGCTGCCTGTTTTTCCTCATCGGTCATCTCGGAGGCGGCTGAGTCTTCCTCGCTGTCGCTGTTCTCATCCTCATCATCCTCTGGCGAACTGCCAAAATCGTCAAACGAGAAGGACGATTTGTTGCGGCGGCGCCAGTCGTTTTCGAGTTTGCGGGCACCCCATTTTTTCTGGAATTCGGTTTTGCCGGCGTTGCGGACCGAGGTGTTGTAAAAATACCAGGAGTTGTCGGTGTTGAGCGTGAAAGTCTGAGGTGCGTTCGGGTCAGAGATGACACTGCCGTTTGCCGCCTGATTGGCAAGATATTCCTCGCGCCGGGCAGCTTCGGCCTCCTCTTTTTCTTTCTTTTTAAGCTCCTCGATGATTTTGTTGACGACAGCAAGCTGTTGCTCCTCGGT
>CAZKYR010000260.1:0-1787 GCA_964557035.1 uncultured Bacteroides sp.
AAACGATGTGCCGGCAAAGCACCAGCATGTGCCGCTCTTGTTCTGGTCTTTCACTGAGGTTGTGGGGATTGAGACGATGTCTGTGAAAACAAAGCCCACAGAGTCTTTGGGTTCCTCGGTTGTCTCTGTCTGTGCCGATGCGCCCAGCGCTACGGCAGCCAAAGCAAACGTTGTGAATAAATGCTTCATGGTTTAAGTTTTGTGTATTAGGTTAAATAAGATTGTTATCAGTTTTTTGCGACAGTCGCTCATCCATCGCGGCTGCGGCCCGGCGGCCGTCACCCATGGCGAGGATGACCGTGGCGCCCCCTCGCACAATGTCGCCGCCGGCAAAGATCGGCGCAATTGACGATTGCATCCGGTCGTTGACGGCGATTGTCCCCTTGCGGGTCACCTCGAGGCCGTCGATTGTCTCGGGTATGAGCGGATTGGGTGACACACCGACGCTGACAATCACCAGGTCGGTCTCGACCTCGACAATATCACCCTCGACCGGCACAGGCGACCGGCGTCCCGACTCGTCGGGCTCGCCGAGGGTCATGCGCTGCAGACGCATGGCGCGGACGCGACCGTTGCCGTCTGACAGATACTCGACGGGGTTGTAGAGTGTCATGAACTCGACACCCTCTTCTTTGGCGTGTTTTATCTCTTCTACCCTGGCAGGCATCTCTTCCTCACTGCGGCGGTAGACGACAATGGCTTCGGCACCCATGCGGCGAGCGGTGCGACACGAGTCCATAGCCGTGTTGCCGCCGCCGATGATGGCTGCCCGCTTGGCACGCGGCACCGGCGTGGCATAGCCCGGCTGCCCTGCTCCCATCAGGTTGATGCGGGTGAGATACTCGTTCGACGACATGACGTTGATGAGATTCTCGCCCGGGATGCCCATGAATCGCGGCAACCCGGCGCCCGAGGCCACAAACAGGCCTGCATAGCCCTCGTTGAGCAAGTCGTCATAGCTCAGCGTCTTGCCGATGACGCAATCCTTGATAAATTTCACGCCATAGCTCTCCAGCACCGCTATCTCGCGGTCAACGACGCTGTTGGGAAGCCTGAACTCTGGTATGCCATACTTTAGCACGCCCCCGATCTGGTGCAACGCCTCATACACCGTGACGTCATATCCCCGCAGAGCCATCTCACCGGCAAACGACAGTCCGGCGGGTCCCGACCCGGCCACGGCCACACGCATGCCGTTAGATGCAAGCTGCTGCACCTCGACAGCTCCGGTCATCATCGCTGCCGTGTCGGCCGCAAAGCGCTCGAGATAGCCGATGGCGACCGGCGGTTTCTTCATCTTGTTGTACACGCACTTTGACTCGCACTGGCGTTCCTGGGGGCACACACGTCCGCACACCGCTGCCAGAGCACTCGACTCTCTGAGGGTGGCGGCGGCCGACGCTATGTCTTTGCGTTCTATGTTTTTGATAAATCCGGGGATGTTGATCGACACCGGGCATCCGGTCACGCACTGCGGGTCTGCACAGTCGAGACAGCGCGTGGCCTCAACGACAGCCTGCTCCTCCGAGAGTCCCATATTGACCTCGAGATTGCAGCCGATACGGAATGTCGCATCGAGCTCGGGCATCTTGGCACGTGGGATGCCGGTGCGTTCTTTGGCACTCATGCTTTGACGCAGGTCTTCGCGCCATTGTGCGTCGCGTGGCGAGATGGTGTTGGCTTTCATTGGCTTATCTGTTATCGTATGAACGTAGACGCATGATCATTTCATCAAAGTCGACCAGCCGGGCATCAAATTCGGGCCCGTCGACGCACACAAATTTTGT
>CAZKYR010000261.1:0-1743 GCA_964557035.1 uncultured Bacteroides sp.
CTTTAAGCATAAAACAACAAAATCAATATAAACCATGCTTGTCTCACCTTCACTTTTATCTGCCGATTTTGCAAATTTGCAACGTGATGTCGAGATGCTTAACGACAGCAATGCCGACATGCTTCATCTCGATGTGATGGACGGCGTTTTTGTACCGAACATTTCATTCGGATTCCCGGTAATCGAGGCAATAAACCGCCACGCAAAAAAGCCGCTCGATGTCCATCTGATGATTGTAGAGCCGCAAAAATATATATCGCAGGTGCGTGACACCGGTGCCACGATCATGAACGTACATCAAGAAGCCTGTGTGCACCTGCACCGCACAATACAAGCCATAAAAGGCGCGGGGATGAAAGCTGCCGTCACGCTCAATCCTGCGACCCCGCTTGTAATGCTCGAAGATATAATCACGGATGTCGACATGGTTTTGTTGATGTCGGTCAATCCCGGTTTTGGCGGACAGTCATTTATTCCGGCAATGGTCGACAAAACACGCCGTCTCAGAGCGATGATTGATAAGGCCGGGGCATCAGCGTTAATCGAAATTGACGGCGGTGTGAATGAGCGCACAGGTGCGTTGCTTGCCGAGGCGGGTGCTGATGTACTCGTGGCCGGCAGCTATGTCTTCAACGCTAAGGACCCCCGCAAAGCTATCGATTCGCTCAAGGTGCTCTGATCAGCGCCCGGCTGTCAAGCCGCCATCAATGGCATAATGCGAGCCGGTGATGAATGATGCGTCATCGGAGGCGAGAAAGTAGACGAGTTGTGCAACCTCCTCGGGTTGGCCGACGCGGCCTAACGGGAAGAGTGCACTCTCCTCGGCCCAGCATTCCTCGACTGTTTGACCTCCTTGTGTGCTGACGCGCTCAAATATCCGGTCGACAAGTGGTGTGTGTATAGTCCCGGGGCATACGGCGTTGACCCTGATTTTATATGGAGCTAAGTCGACAGCCAGACTGCGGGTGATCTGTCCGAGCGCACCTTTTGTCAGCCCGTAGCCAAAGCTGTGAGCTTTGCCGACAAACCACTGGTCAGATGCATTGATGACAATAGAACCGCAACGGGTCTCAATGAGGTGGGGCACAGCTTCGCGGAGCGTGTTGACCGTCCCTTTGATGTTGATGTCAATCATCATGTCAAGCTCCTCGTCGGTGATGTCGAGGATGGTGTTGGAGCGATGTATGCCCGCATTGGCAAAGACCGAGGTCAGTTGGCCAAACTTTTGGACTGTTTTGTCAATGGCATGTTTGATGTCATCGCGCGAAGTCGTCGAGCCTTCTACGAACAAAACGTTAGCGTCTTTGAGCGTACATGCAAGTTCGTGCCCTGCGTCAGAATTGATGTCCATGAAAGCAACATTGTGGCCCCGCTCGGCAAACAGCTTGACTGTGGCTGCGCCGATGCCTGTCGCTCCTCCCGTGATGAAAATTGTCATCATTTGTTATAATTGAGATTGAGAGTAATTTGAAAAATTTTTTCTTTGATAATTTTTGAGGGTGCGCCAATTAAATTGACACACCCTCAATAATCTTAGCAAAGAATGGTAATCTACTACTTGGCTTATTTTGTCACGCGGCGCTCTTTGATACGAGCTTTTTTGCCGGTGAGAGCACGGAGATAGTAGAGTTTTGCGCGGCGCACTTTACCATATTTGTTCACAACGATAGAATCGATGAACGGAGACTCGATGGGGAAGATACGCTCAACGCCGATGTTGTCGCTCATTTTGCGGACAGTGAA
>CAZKYR010000262.1:0-1707 GCA_964557035.1 uncultured Bacteroides sp.
GATAGCGCTCAGATTCATCGCCGCCTTCTATCCCGACTGCGAATTTATGCAGACCACCGTCATGGGCAAAGCCGGCAATGTCGAGTTTAAAGCCACGGGCAAAGTCATAGACAAACCGGGGTGGAAAGAGGTGTTGCAACCCCGTGCTCAAGAGGCACAGTCCTCAGATGGGCAGCAAGCGGCCGAAGAGCAGGACAAAATACTGCCCGAATTCACTGTCGGCGAGCGCGGCCCGCACACCCCCGCCCTGAATCAAAAGCAAACCCAGCCGCCAAAATACTACACCGAGGGCACGCTGCTCAGAGCCATGGAGACAGCAGGACGGACGGTTGACGACGAGGAACTGCGCGAAGCGATGAAAGAGAACGGCATTGGACGTCCCTCGACCCGCGCCGCCATAATCGAGACTCTGTTCAAGCGAAAGTATATTTATCGCGAACGTAAAAACCTCATGGCTTCGCGCGCCGGCATCGAGTTGATTGACACAATCAGAGAGGAGCTGATCAAAAGCGCCAAACTGACCGGCATCTGGGAGCGCAAACTACGACTGATCGAGCGAGGCGAGTATAGCGCGCCTGCATTTATCGGGGAACTGAAAGAACAGATAAATCAAATCGTGCTCGCAGTGCTTCGCGACAACTCATCACGACGCATAGAGGTGGAGAACGAACCTGTCAAAAAGAAAAAATCGGCGTCGTCTGACACTGCCGCCAAACCCAAAAAACCTGCTGCACCCCGCATCCGCAAACTCGAACAGATTGTGTGCCCCGTGTGTGGCAAAGGTCATCTGCTCAGGGGACATGCGGCCTACGGTTGCTCGCGCTACGCCGAGGGGTGTGGCCTGCGATTGCCATTTGAAGAATATCCGGCAGACCTCACACCGGCCCGACTCGCTTCAAAACTCAAAAAAAACAGCAAATGAAACGCGAACTACTGCCAATCGTCAATCCTCAGGGTGTGACTATCGGTTGCGCTACGCGCTCACACTGCCACGGCGGCGCAAAACCGTTACACCCGGTCGTACACTTGCACATCACCGACGGCGCGGGACACATATTGTTGCAAAAGCGCGTGATGACAAAAGATATACAGCCGGGGCGATGGGACACGGCAGTAGGCGGACATGTCGACATGGGCGAGGACACGCTCACGGCCCTGATGCGCGAATGTGCCGAGGAACTCGGGCTGCGCGACTTTGTCGCCACCCCGATTGTCAGCTATGAGTTTGAGAGCGACCGCGAGCGCGAACTTGTCAACGTGTTTGCAATACGCTGTGATCGCGCCTCACTCAATGTGTCACCCGACCCTACCGAAATTGAGCAGGTGAGATGGTGGAGCTATGACGACATTGATGCCGTCGCAGGCACCGGTGTACTCACGCCCAATTTCGAACAGGAATTTAATTGACTGAGAGGACTGTTATGAGCCTGACGCTTCAATATGTCATTGTCGGCCTTGTCATCGCCGCCGTCATTGCAAGGATAGTGTTCTTGTTAGTCAAGAGGAAAAACCCTCCTTCGGGCTGCTGCGGCTGTCCCTTGGAGGAGAACTGCAAATCGCGCGATAATAGCAACAGTATATAGCGGACATACAATCATCTAAACCATCAGAATATGGCCATGGTATGTTTGTCTCGGTCACCTGACTGTGGATGCAGGAATTGCTGACGAAATAACCGCAATCGCCAACGAGCCCAAATGAGAAGTT
>CAZKYR010000263.1:0-1683 GCA_964557035.1 uncultured Bacteroides sp.
TCCTTTTCTAAAGGGCTTCAATTCCGATGCATACGGTTTCACAGAATCAATGAACCCTTGCCCTTGTCGGTCATCTCGAATATTACCGAGAACGTAAGCTTGTCTTCGTCGGGGCGCAGCGAGCAGATGCCGTTGCTGAGGTGCTCGGGGAGCATAGGCACGACGCGGTCCACGAGGTATACGCTGGTGGCGCGCTCGCGGGCTTCGCGGTCGATGATCGAATCGGGCTGCACGTAATGGGTCACGTCGGCGATATGGACGCCGATTTCCCAGTTGCCGTTTTTGAGGCGACGTATCGACAGGGCGTCGTCAAAGTCTTTGGCGTCCTTGGGGTCGATGGTAAAGGTGGGCACGCCGCGGAGGTCTTCGCGCGCGGCCACCACGTCGGGTGTGATGCCGGGGCCAATCTTATCGGCGGCCTTCTCAACGGCTGCAGGATATTTATAGGGCAGGCCGTATTCGGCGAGAATTGCATGGATTTCGGCGTTGTTTTCGCCGGCCTTGCCAAGGACGTCGATTACCTCGCCGCGCGGATTATTGCTGTCGGCGGGCCAGTCGGTGATGAGCACTATGGCCTTGTCACCGGTGGTGCCACCCTTGAGCTTGCGACGCGGAATGATGATGTCGGTGGCGAGATATTTCGAGTCGGGTACCAGCGTGGCAAAGTGCTTGTCTACACGCAGGGTGCCGATGAATGTCTGGTCTTTCTTTTCGAGGATTTCGGTCACTACGGCCTCGGGTTCGCGGCCTTTGACAC
This sequence comes from uncultured Bacteroides sp., assembly GCA_964557035.1. Classification (GTDB taxonomy): domain Bacteria; phylum Bacteroidota; class Bacteroidia; order Bacteroidales; family Muribaculaceae; genus CAZKYR01. The sequence goes on from CAZKYR010000263.1 coordinate 758, forward strand.
GCGCTGCGATGCTGACGGCCACGCGGTCGCCGTTGAGGGCGTGCATCGAGTTGCGCTCGGCTACGAATATCGATTCGTCAGGGTCATCGTCGAGCACAACGCTGTTCTTTCCGTTGCGCAGGCGCACGAATGTGCCTGTCGAGGTGACATTATGGGCCGGTACCTTGTATTTGCCGGGTGCTACCTCTATGAGGTCGCCGTCATAGGCGAGTCCGGCCAGATACATGGCCACGGCGCGGTGGTGTGTGGGATTCTGGATGCCGATGGCGGCCGACACCTGCTTGTAGTTGAACGTCTTGTATGTGGGGTTAGCTATATATCTGTCGACAGCTGCGTGTATGGCGGCTATGTCTGACTTGGTTCGTTTGATTTGTGCCATGCGTTGATGTGCTATATGTTGTTGATGAATTGTAGGCGTTTAGATTAAAACGCTTGGCCTGGCTAAATCGTTCAAATACCGACCGCCCGGCGGCAGAGTTGGAGCGGCAGTCGGGCGGTCGGTTGGTAAGAGGTCATTGATCAGGCGTCGATGTTGGCGTACGTGGCGTTGGCTTCGATGAAATCGCGGCGCGGGCCTACGTCTTCGCCCATGAGCATCGAGAATATGCGGTCGGCCTCGGCGGCGTCGTTGATGGTCACCTGCTTGAGTATGCGGTGCTCGGGACTCATGGTGGTGTCGCGCAGCTCTTCGGCGCTCATCTCGCCGAGGCCTTTGTAGCGCGATACGGTGGTCTTGCCTGCATGGGCGTCGATAAACGATTGTACCTGCTGGTCGGTCCAGCAATATTCCTCGTCCTTACCGCACTTGCATTTGTACAGCGGCGGTGTGGCGAGGTACAGGTAGCCCTGCTCTACGATGGGACGCATGCGGCGGAAGAAGAATGTCATCAGCAGCGTGGCGATGTGGGCGCCGTCGACGTCGGCAT
>CAZKYR010000264.1:0-1649 GCA_964557035.1 uncultured Bacteroides sp.
TTCAGAAACTCAAAGACCCTGACCATTTGTTGCATCGCCTTCTCACTGAGAGGGAGCTCTCGATACCCTCTACATCGGCTGCGGAAAAATCTCCGTATCGTGAGGCGTTCAGCCGCTCGACTCCGGGAATTTTGTAGCGGTCTGCGAGACTGTTCGTGCCAGAGAGAGCAGAGCCTAACTTGTTTGAGCCATCTCGAGTGTTGCCAAAATTGGACGTTAGCCAATTTCCCCTCCCTCGGCTCCTTCTCCCTCCCAATGTCCAGAGTATAACAAAAAATCGTATTGAGTTTTACCCAAAAGTCGGTTGCAAAAGTAATTTTTAGTTAAAACTCATTATGAATTGCACGGTGCCGCGGAAGAGCCGCGTGGCAACAAGAAAATTGTGTCCTCGTCAGTAAAATGTGTGATTTATTTTGATTAATTTTGCGACTAAAACAAATTTCACAATAATGCCGATGTGGAATCCGTGGCACGGCTGCCACAAAATCAGCGAAGGTTGCAGACACTGCTATGTCTTTAGAGAGGACGCAGCGTTCGGGGCTCCACACCCGACGACCGAGGTCAGGCGCACTTCATCATTCGGATTGCCATTGAGACGCGACCGTGCGAAAAATTATAAATATCCGCCCGGCACCGAGTTCGCTCTCTGTTTCACATCCGATTTTCTCATCGAGGATGCCGATGAGTGTCGCGACGAAATATGGAAGATCATCAGAGAACGCAGCGACTGCTCGTTTTTCTTTTTCACCAAACGTATAGATCGACTTGAACAGTGTCTGCCGCCTGACTGGGGCACAGGATATGAGAATGTAGCTGTCGGCTGCACTGTCGAGAACCAACAGATGGCTGACCGACGCCTCCCTGTGTTCTTAACCCTGCCGATAAATCACCGCCTGATAGTAGTCGCACCGATGCTTGGCCCCGTCGACTTGACGCCATATCTTAACCGAGACATGATTGAAGAAGTATCGGTCGGAGGTGAGTCAGGCAAATATGCGCGTCCCCTCGATTATGAGTGGGTACTCGATCTACACCGCCAATGCCGTTTGAACGGCATCCCGTTCTGTTTCCATCAAACCGGATCATATCTCATCAAAGACGGGTTGCGCTATCACATTCCACGCCAACATCAACACAGCCAAGCCAATCGCGCCGGTCTCAACACCATCACGCACGAAGGCATCAAATAAAAAAAGAAAGGTGACGTTCTCTGACACAACCTTTGAATAACAGACTCAAATCGGTTTGCTAATGAACGCACACACATCTCGTTAATTCATATCCGGCCAAACGAGACCTTACTTACGGGTCTAAACAATCCGTTACTAAGGTAGAGTACATCTTTATGGGCACTATGATTTACAATCCGCGTGATGGTACTCCACTTGCAGACACCATCAGCAACATCCTCACTCGCGACTTCTTATGTCGCTTCGTGACCTAAATTATCTCGTCTTGAATATTGAGGATATATGTGACAATCTCACCATCAACTTTCCGCACTTTGTAGACAGTTTCGCCGATAAGTCCGAGTCCTTTAATCTGCTCTTCCCATGTAATATCCTTTACCGGACGTCCATTGATTGATATTATTACATCTCCAATTTCAAATCCGGCTTGCTGTGCAATCCCTTTGTCATATAAGCTGC
>CAZKYR010000265.1:0-1642 GCA_964557035.1 uncultured Bacteroides sp.
CTCGTCGATGCGGATGATGCCGCCGTATGAGTCGGGCTCACCCTCGATGCCGACAACAAAGCAGTTGCTCAGCGAGCCTACCTGATAGTTGTTGCCGATACCGGTCATCGGACTACCTTGAGGCACGATATACTTGAAGTCCTTGAGATACTCAAACACTTCGTCAGACGACATTGGGTTGGGGTACTTATTCTCGATGCGAGCGATCTCATCGGCGATGCGACGGTGCATGTCATCCGGCGTACGTTCGTAGATGTTGCCATACGAATCTTTGAGAGCATATTTGCTCACCCAGACACGCGCGGCAAGGTCATCACCGCCAAAATAATCAAGCGTGGCAGCATGCGCCTCATCAAAGGTGTAAATTTTTTGTTCCACAGTGGGTAAAAGAATGGCTTTATAGAGTTAAAAAGGTGTGATAACGATTAAAAAAACGACAGTCAAACCTGCATATTTTTCAATACTGCAAAGATTGGCATAATATCCGAATTGACCAAATCATTGCACAATAATTTTTGGCAGTGTTGATAAGTTTTCCAAAACAAAAAATCAAACCACTGTCACACAAATATTTAACATCACACCATAGCATCAAGTGTTGCACATAAGACAAATTTGCACTAACTTTGACACGACAAACACTAACAATGACATGGATACAAATGACTATTGGATGAGTCGCCGCACCGTGCGCCGATATTCACAGCGCGAAGTATCTGACGCGCTCCTCAACGAACTTATCGAAAAAGCATCGCATGCCCCCACAACCGGCAACATGCAACTGTACAGCGTCATCGTCACTCGCGACCAGGCGATGAAACACCGCCTGGCTCCCGCTCACTTCAACCAGCCGCAGGTGGAGTCAGCATCGGTGGTGTCGACATTCTGCGCCGACTTCAACCGATTTATCCGCTGGTGTCAGTGCCGCAACGCCGACCCGGGGTATGACAATCTGCAATCGCTTGTCACCGCCATCCTCGACACGGCCCTCTTTGCACAACAGTTCAACACCGTCGCCGAACAGGCCGGGCTGGGATGTTGCTACCTCGGCACCACTACCTACAACCCCGACATGATTGCCAAGCTGCTCGAACTGCCGCCGATGGTCGTCCCTGTGACAACCCTCACCGTCGGCTGGCCCGAAGAATGCGAACACCCCGCGAGCGACCGTCTCCCCGTCAGTGCTCTCATCCACGACGAGGTCTATCGCGACTACACACCCGCCGCCATCGACGACATCTACGGTCCGAAAGAGGAACGCGAAGACAGCCGCAAATTTGTAGCCGAGAACAACAAAGAGACACTCGCTCAGGTCTTTACAGACATCCGTTACCCACGCACAAACAACGAACACTTCTCAAAAACGCTCCTCGACTTTTGCCGTCGGGCAGGTTACAAAATCTGACCGACCGAAAAATACTCCACCCATACACATCAAAATATTAAGAAAAAATCAAGCGTATCTGTAATTTTTTCATTACTTTTGCGTCAAAATTAAGTAAAAACCGCAACACTAACCTTAAATCATTCGCAGATACAAAAATTATTATTCAACTATATTAATAGCAATGAAAAAAATGTTAACCCGAGTGTTGATGCTTCTTTGCGCTGCATTTACATTCACAACAGTGATGGCACAGCA
>CAZKYR010000266.1:0-1608 GCA_964557035.1 uncultured Bacteroides sp.
CAACGACAACATCGATCTGGCGCTCACCGGCGAAATCTACACCAAAGGGTCATGGGGATTGTCAGCTCAATCGACCTACGCCAAACGTTATAAATTCAGCGGCAATTTTGCCATCAATTATCTCAAGAGCATCTATGGCGACAAAGGCCAGAGTGACTATTCGAAGGCCACAAACTTTCAGGTCATATGGAGCCACTCGCAAGACTCCAAGGCAAATCCCAACATGACCCTCTCGGCAAGCGTCAACTTCACGACCAGCGGTTACACCCGCAATGATGTCAACAGCTACTACGGGTCGCAGTTCACCGAGAACACCAAGAGCTCGACGATCAATATGACCTATCGCTTCCCGCGCAGCAAGTGGTCGCTGTCGACGACGATGAATGTGTCGCAGCGAACGCAGGATGCCACTCTGTCGGTTTCGTTCCCCAATGTGACCGTGAGCATGTCGCAGACCAATCCTTTCAAGCGCAAGGTTGCGGTTGGAGATGAAAAATGGTATGAGAAGATAAGACTCAGCTACTCGGGACAGTTCCAAAACTCACTCACGGCGCCGCAAAACGAGTTTTTCAAAAAGAGTCTGATAAAGGATTGGCGCAACGGTATGCGTCATTCGGTGCCTGTGTCGGCGACCTTCAATGTGTTGAGCTACATCAATGTCACACCGTCAATCACGCTCAACGACCGCATGTACACCAACAAAGTGCGTCGCCAGTGGGACCCCAATGCGGCGGCTGAGGTGTGCGACACCACCTATGGCTTCTACAACGTCTGGGACTTCAACGCCTCGCTGTCGCTCGACACAAAGGTGTATGGATTCTGGCAGCCGATAGGAGCGCTGGGCAAAAAGATAAAAATGATACGCCACGTGCTGACACCGACCGTGTCATTCTCGGCAGCTCCCGACTTTGGCTCTTCATTCTTTGGCTACTATGGATCGTATATGCGACCTGACGGCATGGGAGGTATGCGCGAAAATCGCTATTCGATGTATCCCAACGCGTTGTTCGGAGTCCCGTCGCAGGGCAAAGTGGGATCGGTCAATGTCTCGCTTGCCAACAACCTTGAGATGAAAGTCAAGTCGGACAATGACAGCATCGGCGAGAAAAAAATCTCGCTCATCGAGAATCTCACGGTGTCGCAGGGCTATAACTTTGCTGCTGACTCGCTGCGGTTTTCAAACATCAACACTTCGATACTTTTGCGACTGACCAAGGGGTTTAACCTCAGCCTGTCGGCTGTGTGGGACCCGTATATGTATGCCCTCAACTCGGCCGGAAATCCGGTGAGGGTCGACCGCCTGCGACTCACTCATGGCAAAGGGTGGGGACGCCTGTCGTCGACCGGTACGTCGTTCTCATACACGTTCAACAATGACACCTTCAAGCGCAAAAGTTCGGGGACGACACAAGACCCGGGCTCTGACGGGACGGCCGGCACTCAGACACCGACCGACGGAGCGACGGCCACACGACGGCGCAATGATTCGCAAAACAAGCTTGAACTCGATGAGGATGGCTATATGCACTGGGCTGTGCCGTGGAATCTCTCGGTCAACTACAGCATCAGCTATGGCTACGGCGAGTTTGACAAGAAAAAACTCGAATA
>CAZKYR010000267.1:0-1607 GCA_964557035.1 uncultured Bacteroides sp.
CCCGCGTCAACGAGATCAGTCAGGATGTGGACGATAACCCCAAAGCCTATTATTTTGACCAGGCCCGCAATGGCCTTTACACCCGTCAGGCGCTTATCTGCAACGCCCTGGGGATTGATATTCTCAAACATAAAGCATAACGCCGATGTCAACAAAAAAAGAACTCGCAGTCGCCGCCCTGCGCGACGGCACGGTGATAGACCACATCCCCTCGGTCTCTCTCTTCAAATGTGTTAAAATCCTCGGCCTTGAGCAGATGGATGTGCAACTGACCATTGGCAACAATCTCGCCAGCCACCGTCTGGGTGCAAAAGGCATCATCAAAGTGGCCGATGTGAAGTTTGACGAGTCGGTGCTCAACCGCATCGCTTTGCTCGCTCCCAACGCGTGTGTCAACGTCATCCGCGACTTTGAGGTGGTTGAGAAACATCCTGTCGTGCTCCCCGACACCATTGTCGGCATCGTCAAATGTGACAACCCCAAGTGTATCACCAACAATGAGCCGATGGCCACACGTTTTACGGTCGTGGAGCCTGACCGTACTTCCATCAGGTGTCATTATTGCGGTCACGCAGTCGCCAACCACAAAGCAACCATCATCTGAGATATCTGACAATGGGAAAACGTTCGCTCAAACCCGGCACGATGATCTATCCGCTCCCCGCGGTGATTGTCACATGTGGCTCTACACCCGAAGAGTACAACATGATGACGGCTGCGTGGACCGGTACTATCTGCACCAACCCGCCGATGTGCTATGTGTCAATACGCCCCGAACGTCATTCATACGGCATCATCCGTCGCGAAATGCAATTCACGCTCAACCTCACCACCCGCGACATGGCTCGCGCCACCGATTGGGTAGGGGTGAAGTCGGGACGCGACTGCAACAAATTTGCCGAGACCGGCCTGACACCTGTCAGCGGAGTCAAAGTCACCTCTCCCCACCTCAAGGAATCGCCTTTAGCTGTGGAGTGTCTTGTCAAAATCATCATGCCTCTCGGGAGTCATGACATGTTCATCGCCGAGGTGGTCAACGTGCTTGCGGATGAGGAACTGTTCGACCCGCAGACCGATGCCCTCGATCTCGGGGCTGCCGGCCTGATAAACTATTCGCACGGCCACTATTACGGCCAGGGCGATGAGATAGGCCGCTTTGGCTGGTCAGTACGCAAGAAAAAATGATAATTCTTAATAATCAATCGGTTAACCTTAATAAACACTTATAATGCAACACGATCAAAAATTGTTTAACCTCATCGATGAGGAGCATCAACGTCAGCTCAAAGGCATAGAGCTGATTGCATCAGAGAACTTTGTCTCTGACGACGTCATGCGTGCCATGGGCTCATGCCTGACAAATAAATATGCCGAGGGCTATCCCGGTCACCGCTACTATGGCGGCTGTCAGGTTATCGACAAAGTCGAGCAACTTGCCATTGACCGCGTAAAAGAGCTTTTTGGTGCCGAATATGCAAACGTGCAACCCCACTCGGGCGCACAAGCCAACATGGCTGTCTTCATGACTGTCCTCAAACCGGGCGACAAATTCCTCGGCCTCAATCTCGCTCACGGCGGTCACCTGTCACACGGCAGCCCCGTCAACT
>CAZKYR010000268.1:0-1594 GCA_964557035.1 uncultured Bacteroides sp.
AGGATGTGACAATCGGCCTCGACTGCGCATCAAGCGAGTTCTATGTAGACGGCGTCTACAACTATCAGGAGCTAAAGGACGGCACCAAGAAAGAGGCTAACGGCCAGAAGCTGACTTCAAAGGAGCAGGCCGAGTATCTCAAAGGTCTCGTTGAGAAATATCCCATCGACTCAATCGAGGACGGCATGGCCGAGAACGATTGGGAAGGCTGGAAGATTCTCACCGACCTCATCGGCGATCGTTGCCAGCTCGTGGGTGACGACCTGTTCGTGACCAACGTCAAATATCTGCAGCGCGGCATCAACGAGGGTTGCGCAAACTCAATCCTCGTGAAGGTTAACCAGATCGGTTCACTCACCGAGACACTGCGCGCCGTAGAGCTGGCACAGCGCAACGGTTACACCGCTGTCATCTCACACCGCTCAGGCGAGACCGAGGATGCTACCATCGCCGACATCGCTGTAGCTACAAACGCAGGTCAGATCAAGACCGGCTCGGCATCGCGTTCTGACCGTATGGCCAAATACAACCAGCTTCTCCGCATCGAGGAGCAGCTCGGCGCAGCCGCACAGTATGGCTATGGCAAAAAGACAAAACGCCCCGAGTAATACTCGGCAAGCAGCATAAAATATACGCCGCCATGTGTCTCAGACGCATGGCGGCGTTGTATTTGCGTGACCGGTTAAAAAGGCGCCGGCCGACCGGACGTGGCGTCAGATGGTGACGCGGCGGGTGACGGTGCCGGCCTTGAGGATGTAGATGCCGCGCGAGGGAAGCTGCAGGCGATAGGTGCCAGGCTGTATCGTTTGAGTTGATATCAGCTGTCCCAAAATAGAGTAGACTTTGACCGTAAGCTCCTCATTGGTCGTCACATATACATACCTGTCCTTGACGCGAATCTCGATCTGCTCAGACTCGGCGCGGTCGGCGAGCTCGATCTGGTCGGGCGACTTGGCTACCTCCCACGACGGGGTGGCCGCACCCGCTAAGAGCGCCGCGCCAAGAGCCAGCAACAGGGATATGTAAAGACGTTTGACGGCCATAATTGAGTGCAAAATTAATAAAAACTTCATTGTTGCGCAATAATAACCGGGTTTTAACCTAAATTAATTTAGCGGCGGTGGTTGTATGTGGCGAAAAATTCGTATCTTTGCATGAATTTTCAGAAGACAAAAATATATTTATGTTACAACCGATTAAGAAGACCATTGCGCTGCCCGACGGCCGTGAGATCACGCTCGAGACGGGCAAGCTCGCCAAACAAGCCGACGGAGCTGTGGAGCTGCGCATGGGAGGTACGATGCTTTTGGCCACAGTGTGCTCGGCCAAAGAGGCAGGTGAGGGCGTAGATTTCATGCCCCTGACTGTCGAATATAAAGAGAAATTTTCGTCAAACGGACGATTCCCCGGTGGCTTCCTCAAGCGCGAGGGCCGCGCGAGCGACTATGAGATCCTGTCGTCGCGTCTGGTAGACCGTGTGTCGCGTCCGTTGTTCCCCGATAACTATCACGCCGATACGTTTGTCAACATCACCATGTACTCGAGCGACGGCGTTGACATCCCCGATGCACTGGCCGGCCTGGCAGCCTCGGCA
>CAZKYR010000269.1:0-1579 GCA_964557035.1 uncultured Bacteroides sp.
ATGCACAAGAGGTGGAGGGTTATCGCACCGATGTGCGCGTGGTCAACCTCTCTTATCTCACCACCGACTGGTATGCCAACCAGATGCGCATCCCCTCATATGACAGTCCGGGCATCAAGATGACCGCCAAGCCCGCCGACTATGCCTACGACCGTCTGCAATATGTGCCGTTTGACCTTAGAGTCAATGCCTTAGGGACCGACTATGAGGTGACGCACCCCGACACGGTCAACGTGTTCTCATCGCTCAAGGCTCTCTACGCGCAGCCCAAAGACCCGACGAAAGTGGTGTTCCCCTACCCCTCGGTTTACATCGCCGCCAACCGCGATGCTGCCGTGCGTGCCGGCGTCATCACACCCGCCGAGGCACAGGCCGCCACCGACAAGATTTTTGTCGACCTCTACAACGACCCCAACAACTGTCAGACATTTGAATATGACAACGAGTGGGGCGGCGTGTCGACCTACACCAAGCATCCTCAGGGTGTGACGCTGTCGCAGAGCCTCTCGCTCGACATGATTGCCAACAGCATCAACGACGGCTGGTCGCGACCCGTCTACTTCTCTATGACCGTGCCCGACAGCTATTATCTGGGTCTCTCGCCCTATCTCTACAACACCGGCCTGAGCTACGAGCTGCTGCCGATACGCAATGACGGTTACATCCCGGCGAGCCGCAACATCGGCGTCAACACAGACAAAATGTACCGCAACGTGATGGAGACATTCCGCTGGGGCGGTCTCGACGGCGACAAGGAGCTCTATCTCGACGAGACAGTGCGCCGCATGGTCGACACCCACCGTCAGACGCTCATCGGCCTGGCTGAAGCCCTCATCAAAGAGGGTGCCGGCGTGGAGGCTCCCGGACAAATGTTGTGGTATGACGATGCGCTCTACGTTGCCGACCCGACATCGGGCTACGAAATCAAAGCCGACCGCATTGAAGTGCCCGCCAAATTTGCCGCCGACCGCTATGCCAAAGCCCTCGACGTGCTGCGCCTGACCGAGGAAAAGACCCCCTCAAAGCAGTCACCCTGGGCAATACGCCTGCGTGCAGACTTGGCACAGTGCTACATCAACCTCGGCTATCTCACCGGCGACGACAAGCTCATCGACTATGGCGTTGAGATACTCAGCCAGGAGATTGTGCGCTATGGCCGCTACCTCCCCTATCTCCTTGAGATGAAACGCCTCAACCTCTACTCGTCGCTCAGCAACGTCGACCGCTATGCCGTGTCACACCTCTACGCCCTGCTGCAGACCTACACCGACAACGCCGACATCAGCTCGCTCGAGAAGTTGCTAAAAGACAATAACATAGACATCCAACAGATACAATATCTGCTCAACTGATGCTAATCGAGCAGCCATCCCTACTCTATCGCCTGCTTTTTCCCGAGGCGATATGGCGCATGCCGCGCAAGGAGCGTCGCATGGTCTATCTGACCTTTGACGACGGCCCGGTGCCCCAGGCCACCCCCTGGGTGCTCGACCTCCTTGCCCGCGAGGGGATCAAGGCGACATTTTTCATGGTCGGCGACAACGTGCGCCGCTACCCCCATCTGCTCGAGGAGGTGGCT
>CAZKYR010000270.1:0-1562 GCA_964557035.1 uncultured Bacteroides sp.
CGGTTGTGCCGCCGCCTATGTCGACGATCATGTTGCCCTCGGCTGCCTCGACATCAAGTCCTATGCCGAGAGCGGCAGCCATCGGCTCATAAATCATATATACGTCGCGTCCGTTTGCATGCTCTGACGAGTCGCGCACGGCACGTATCTCAACCTCGGTCGAACCTGAGGGGATGCCGACGACCATTCGCAGCGACGGTGAGAACCAGTTGCTCTTTGAGCTTGCTTTCTTCACCAGACCGCGTATCATCTGCTCTGCAGCGTTGAAGTCTGCGATGACACCTTGTCTGAGCGGGCGCACGGTTTTGATGCCCGGGTGCTCCTTACCTTCCATCAACTGAGCCTCCGAGCCGACGGCTATCGGCTTTTCGGTCTTGATGTCGAGTGCGACGATTGACGGTTCGTCAATGACGATTTTGTCATTGTGAATGATGATTGTATTTGCTGTTCCAAGGTCGACTGCGATTTCCTTGGTGAGTGTGAAAAGTCCCATTGTTAGTTAAAATTAGTGCTTGAAGTGACGATAGCCGGTCATGACCATCGCCATGCCGTTGTTGTTGCAATACTCGACGGAGTCATTGTCGCGTACCGAGCCCCCCGGATGAATCACGGAGGTGATGCCGGCCTGATTGGCTATCTCAACACAGTCGGCAAAGGGGAAGAATGCATCGGATGCCATCACCGCACCCACAAGATTTTGTCCAAATGATTTTGCTTTCTCAATGGCCTGCTTGAGCGCATCGACGCGTGATGTCTGACCGACTCCCGATGCAAGAAGCATGCCGTCCTTGGCGAGCACGATAGCGTTGCTCTTTGAGTGCTTGACAATGATGTTGGCAAAAAGCATATCCGCGATCTGCTTGTCAGTAGGCACCGCGGTAGTCACTACTTTGAGCATCTCGGGTGTCTCTTTCATCAAATCGGGCTGCTGAACCAAAGCGCCGTTGAGGCATGCACGGAACATCCGATCGGCCTTTAAGGGCGTTTTTTGAACCAGGATTATGCGGTTTTTCTTTTGCTTGAGTGTCTCGAGCGCCTCTGCGTCATACGCAGGGGCAATGATGACCTCAAAGAATATCTTGTTTATCTCGACAGCTGTGGCCGCATCAATCGGCCGGTTAGCGACCAAAACGCCTCCGAAGGCTGACACAGGGTCACCTGCGAGTGCATCATTCCATGCCTCGCCAATGGTAGCACGGGTGGCAACGCCACATGCATTGTTGTGCTTGAGAATGGCAAATGTCGGCTCGGTGAAGTCGTTGATGAGTCTGACAGCAGCATCGATGTCAAGCAAATTGTTGTATGAGATTTCCTTGCCGTGCAACTGCTCGAACATTTCATCAAGATGCCCGCAGAAAAAGCCTTGCTGGTGGGGATTTTCGCCATATCTCATCGGTTTTACGCCATCGATGGCGACGCGCAGTGCCGATGGCGTCTCTGATGCTGAGTCAAAGTAATTGAAGATGTCTGAGTCATATCCAGACGACACCATGAATGCTTCTTCTGCAAACCAACGGCGCTGTTCGAGGGTCGTCTCAGCGCCCTGCTCAGCAAGCAGCCGG
>CAZKYR010000271.1:0-1558 GCA_964557035.1 uncultured Bacteroides sp.
CAAGACGGTCGACGCTTATCTCAAGGCCAAAAAAATGTTTTTTGGCGGTCTTGACAAAGAGGCCTTCGCGCTGACCAACCTCGACGACAAAGTCGGCGAAGTGATGTTGCAAAACACCCGGGCCAGCCGGCACACCTACTCACTGCGCACGGTCGCCGACTTCAAGGGGCGCATCATCGAGAGCCGTCTCGACAGCACACTGATGTCATTTAACGGCCACGAGGTGGAGACGCTCTTCACAGGACGCTTCAACGCATATAACCTCACCGCGGTCTACGGTGCGGCATGTCTGCTCGGATTTGACCGTGAGGATGTGCTTGTCGCCATGAGCAGACTCGTGCCGGTCGCAGGCCGATTTGAGACGATACACTCCCCGGCAGGCGTCACCGCCATCGTCGATTACGCCCACACCCCTGATGCCATTGTCAACGTGTTGCAATCGATACGCGAAGTCATCGGACACAACGGCCGCATAATCACCGTCGCCGGGGCCGGCGGCAACCGCGACAAAGGCAAACGTCCCATCATGGCACGCGAGGCCGCAAAGATGTCCGACATGGTGATTCTCACCTCAGACAATCCCCGCTTTGAAGAGCCCGCCGACATCATCGCCGACATGCAGGCCGGCATCGCTAACGACACCGAGTTGCAACGGCTCACCCTCAGCATAACAGACCGCCGCGAAGCGATACGCACAGCCGTCACGATCGCACAAAAGGGTGATGTCATACTCGTCGCCGGCAAAGGGCACGAAGATTATCAGGAAATCAAAGGCATCAAACACCATTTTGACGATCGCGAGGTTGTCGCCGAGGCTTTGGGTGTCAATCGCAAACAGTAATACCGACAAAAAAACCGATCAGCCATCATGTTATACGAACTATTTAAATATCTGCAAGATATCGACGTGCCTGGCGCACGCCTGATGGGTTATATCACATTTCGCTCGGGCGCGGCACTGCTGTTGTCGCTGTTCATCGCCACTATCGCCGGCCGACGCATCATCAACCGTCTGCAAAAAATGCAGATCGGTGAAGTCGTGCGCGACCTCGGCCTCGAGGGCCAGATGTCAAAAAAAGGCACCCCGACGATGGGCGGCATCATCATCATCATCTCCATCCTCATCCCGTGCCTGCTGATTGGCAACCTGTCAAACATCTACATGATACTGCTGCTTGTGGCGACAGTGTGGCTGGGTGTGCTCGGTTTTTTGGACGACTATCTCAAACTCAAGAAACATAACAAAGACGGCCTCAAAGGCAAATTTAAGATCGTGGGTCAGATTGGCCTCGGACTGATTGTCGGTCTGACGATGTATCTCAACTCAAACATCGTCATACGCGAGAATCACGAGGTGCAATCGGTCGAGACGTCAGAGGTCATCGATGTTACCTACGAGGGAGCCGACATCAAAGCGCCTCAAACGACAATACCGTTTGTGAAGAACAACAACTTTGACTACACCTCATGCACCGGATGGATGGGCGACTATGCCGAGACAGCCGGCTGGATACTCTTTATCCTCGTGACAATTTTTGTCATCACGGCCACATCAAAC
>CAZKYR010000272.1:0-1518 GCA_964557035.1 uncultured Bacteroides sp.
TTGGCCTCGTCCATGATGTCGTTGATATATGAGGCAGCGGCCGTCTTGGCCTCGTCCTTGAGCGAGTCGATGAGTTTTTCCTTGGCTTCGTCGCGCGAGAGACCTGAGATGTGTTCGAGCTCTTCCTGGGCTTTGAGGCGCATGTGATCGAGCTCTTCGCGCCGGGTGTCGAGGACGCTGCGTTCGGCCTCGAGGTTGCCGCGAAGGGTCTCGAGCTCGTTGCGGGTGCGCTGGTTGTCACCTTGCTGCTGGTTGAGCTGTAGCTCGCGCTGCTTGAGTTTTGCTTCTTGAGACTGCACTTTTGAGAGGCGCTGTGTGGCTTGTCGCTCAGCCTCGTTCTTGATGCGCAATTCTTCCTCGCGGGCGGCGTGGAGTCGGTCTTTCTTTATGTTCTCGGCCTCGCGTGTGGCGTCGTCGATGATAGTTTTTGCACGGCTGCGCCCCATTGATTTTTGCATTGCGACAGTGACGGCATATCCGACAGCAATGCCGACAATGGCGGCAACGATAATGTAGATGAATGTCATTGAAATGTGATAAAATGGTGATATATAGAGTATTGTCGAGACAGACACGACGGTCTGTCAGGTCGCGGGGCGGTGAAGCCGTGCGACAGCAATGGAGTCGTGCGGGGTGTCGACAGTGAGGATGAGTGTGATGTAGATCAAGCGATCATGGCAGGGCGACGGGCCGGTCGTCGGCCTCATAAAATTGGGATGCCTGCTCCATGCCTTCCACGTCGTGGATGATGGCGTCAAGACTGTTCTCAAAGTCGGCAAGGAGGTGTTCGGTAGCCTCGTTGACAGCGATTTGAGTGAGCAACAGCTCGGCGAATCTGAAGGCGACCATGGCCATGATTTCGTGCGAGGAGTTGTCTTTGTATCGCAGTGACCACGACTGCCACAGGCGGTTGACATTGAGCTCGGCGCGTCTGATGCGCTCCTCTTGCTCGCGGGGGATAGTCATTCGTAGTGGCTTGCAGTCGGCAATGCGTATGGATATGTCTTGAGTATCAGTCATTAAAAAGCGGAAGGCATAGAATCACACTGATCAGCATCACTGTTTGAGGTCGGCGATGCACTTGTCGATTTCACACACCAAATCGGACAACAGGGCCCGGGTGGCACCGAGATCCCGGCTTGCGGCGGTGGCAGTCTTAGTGATAGCGAGATAGTTGTTTTTTAGCCTCAGCTGCTCGTTGTCGGCCTGCGCGCGTCGCAGGGCCTTGACGAGTTCACGGTTGGCTGCCAGGGCCTTGTCGCGTTGGTCAAGGACGATAGCAAATCGCTCGGTCAAAATGTGCGTTTTTGCTGTCAATCGGTCTATGATCTGTTGCAACTCGGCTGCCATGTGTCCAAATTTTGCACAAAGTTAAGACTTTTTTTTCAAACGAGGCACATAATAATAAAAAGTTTGCGGGTGAGGAAAAAAATTTGGTCAAGTGTAAAAAAGTTTGTACCTTTGCAGCCGTCTTAGCACGCAAGTGCCGGCACGAATTATAAATTTATTTAATAACTC